>JAGPEW010000215.1 GCA_018056825.1 Candidatus Sordicultor aquaticus | reverse complement strand
GGTTAAAGTTAATGGAAAATGGGGAAGAAAAAGCCCAAGAAAACTATGAAAATTGGTCGGGAATCATTCCTGAAATAAACACCATAATAGAGGAAGAAGACAAACATGAAAATGCTCTTTTAGAACTTATAGATGAGGAACGACTCAATTATATTGGTTCAATAGTACTGGGACTCAATGATGCTTTAGTAGAACTCACCGGCGCTTTGGCCGGGTTTACCCTGGCTCTACAAGATACCAAATTAATCGCTCTCACTGGTTCAGTCACCGGAATTGCAGCAGCTCTATCTATGGGAGCTTCCGAATATCTATCCACTAAAGCAGAAGGAACAGATAAAAATCCCCTCCAGGCTTCCCTCTACACCGGGCTTACTTATATCTTAACCGTGATTCTACTGATTCTGCCTTATCTTTTATTAGATAATTACTACCTTTGCTTATGTTGCACTTTAGCCATCGCTGTTGCTATCATTGCTCTCTTTAATTATTATATTTCAGTAGCCAAGGGGACTCCTTTTGGAAAACGATTCTGGGAAATGATAGGAGTGAGCTTTGGAGTAGCCGGTTTCAGTTTTTTCATTGGTTTCCTAATGCGCACCGTGTTTGGTGTTGAAGTTTAAGAACTAAAACTTTAGTTGACGAAAAACGTCCAGCTGGGAAGCCAGCGTAAGTAAGTAGCTACATAGGCTTTACTTACCACTTCTCCAGAGAGAACAGGATAAAAAAGGAAGAATAAAAAGGCTACAAGAACCAAATACCCCCAAAGAAAAGGCTTATAGCGGGGATAATTTTCCCATATTTTCCGATAAAAAAGAACAATTAAAAGAATATAAAAAGGCACACTATTATAAAAATGGTAGATAAAAGTCAATCGGGGTACTAAAACCCAAGGAAGATATTGAGCAAGAAACCCGATAAAAATGAAAGGTAGAGTTTTTTCTCTTCGAAAGAGAGGAAATATAAGAGAAGAGAGAAGCACAAGTGTGCCTCCCCACCAAATGGCTGGGTTACCTAAAGAAGCGATACTCGATATTTGCCCGGGAGGCAAACCCTTCCCTTGATAAAGCCAGATAGGTCGGATTATAAGAGGCCATTGCCACCAGGGAGAGGAAAAAGGGTGAGTAGCTTCGAGTTTACTGTGATAGCCAAACATCTGGCGCTGATGCCTCCAGATGTCTGATACTCCCGTAGGCCCGGGTAAAAAAAACACATAAGATAAACCATAGACTAAAACAGGGATAATAATAAAGAACAGTACACACCAGAGGAACATTTTTTTACAAAAGAAGGCAAAGTTTAAAGGATTTTCTCTTCTCTTCTTTATCAGGTCGAGGAAAAAAAGCACTGCCAATCCTCCTCCAGCATAAATACCTGTCCATTTCACCGATGCTCCCAGTCCAAAGGAAAGACCAGAGAGGAAAAGAGGTAACAAAAATCGTTTTATATCTCTAGAAGAATAAGGAATAGAGAGATAGACGAGCATAAAATAATACATAAGGATGATAAAAAATACCACATAGGTATCTATAGTAGCTATACGAGCCTGGACAAAGTGCATAAACTCAAAAGTCATAAGAAAAGCCGCTATCAAACCATATTCGCTTCTGCCAAATAATTTTTTTCCCAAAAGATACATTAAAGGAATAATTAAAGCTCCAAACACCACTCCCATAAATCTCCACCCCCAGGGATTCATACCAAAGATGCTTATCCCTAAGGAAATTAGTATCTTACCCAGAGGAGGGTGAGTCCACTCATAAGGTTCTATCTGATGAAGGTATTCATAGGCAGTGCGAGCAAAATAAATTTCATCAAAATAAGTACTATTTAGATAAGATGATTGGTAAGGAACAGTATCTTGCTCATCAGCAAGATTAGAAAAACCTTGAGGGAGCAAATATCCTCGATAGAGAGGTAAAATATCATTTACAGGAAGCAGAGCTTGGTCCTCCCCCCAAAAACCAATTTCGTTGAGCATCCCTCCACTTTTTTGAGCTACAATTTTAATATATCTTCCTCGACAGTTGACATCTTCTCCTTTCCACTCAAAAACATTCTGAGGTTTAAGAAGGGGCCCTTCTTGCCAGGTTTCGGCATCAGTAGAATATTCAAGCTGATATTCTCCCTCTCCAATTAGTCCTCCGAAAAAAGACACCCGTTTGATGGTTTCTTCTTTTCCTAAATCGAGGCAAGCTCCTTCTCCCGGCGAAGAAGGTTGCCAATAAGTTTGAGGGGCTTTAAGAGAACCTAAATGATAGAAAGAAATGAGAAGATAGAAAACAGTGAGTAGCAGAACAACAACTTTGTCTCTTTTTTCTTTCCCTTCAGCTGGTTTTTCTACCCAATCCACGAAAAATCCTTTCATTTCTGGTATATTTTGCTCCTTAAGTATATATAACATTTCTCTTTTTTACAACACCAATTTATCGATAATTCCACGTAATTTCACTCTCACTCTCACTTTCACTTTCACTCTCACCCTCCAAGGGCGAAATATATAAAACTCTACTGCCGAGGGAAAAGAAAGAAGAAAAGCAATCCATTTTGAAGGAGAGGGAAAAATGAGCAATTCTCAACAAGGAAAAAAATCCTCTTCCTCTTGCGGAGGGAGTTAGAGAGAAGGATTTTATAACCGATTTTGCGGGATACTATAAAGGCAAAATAGATGAAAAAGACTAAAATTATGCTACTGGAAAAAAGGCATTCCTATAATGGACCCCGAAAACTGGACAGAGTGATAA
>JAGPEW010000214.1 GCA_018056825.1 Candidatus Sordicultor aquaticus | reverse complement strand
GTCGGCCTGGAAATGGAAAATTTACCCAGTCTTTTAATAGACAATAAAGGTGAGGTAAAAAAAGCTTTATCTCACCTCGTCGAAGACCATGGCTACAGAAACATCGCTTTTATACGAGGACCTGTATATAATCAAGAAGCCCAAGAAAGGTACGAGGCTTATCTTGAGACCTTAACTGAGTACCATATACCTATAAATGAGGACCTCATATTTGTTGGTGAATTTCTTAAACCCTCAGGACAAGAAGCGGTAAGAGTTCTTATAGATGAGAGAAAAGCTAAGTTTGATGCTCTCATGGCAGCTAACGATGCTATGGCACTGGGAATTCTTGAGGAACTAAAAGAACGAGGTATTCATGTGCCTCATGATTTAGCAATTGTAGGATTTGATGACATTGAAGAAGCTCAATCGGTTAACCCTCCTCTTACTACTATTTGTCAACCTTATTATGATATTGGGGAAAAGGTACTAGACTTGTTATTAGATTTGATAGAAGGAAAGCAGGTTCCTCAAAAAGTCATACTCCCCACCAAGCTAATAATAAGACAGTCTTGTGGCTGTAAATCTCCTCTTGTACTAAAAGCAGGGGAAGAAATTAAGTTGGGTAATAAATCTTCAAATTTTTTCAATAAACAAGAAATTATCCACGAGATATCAGGAAGCCTAGGAGAAAATTATGATTTATGTTCTTTATTAGATGATATACTTAGCTCCTTCGCAGTTTCTTTAGAAGAAAAAAACCCTAATAAGTTTCTAGAAAACCTGGAACGGCTGTTATTCGCCAGAGAAATAGAAGCCTATCCTACAGAAATTTGGCAAAAGATAATTATCCTTCTTCGTCAAGAAATTCTTTCTCGTATAGAGGAAAAGAAAATATTTTTTGCTGAAAACCTATTTTACCAGGCTCAACTTCTCATTGGAGAAATCAGGGAAAGAGAACAGGTATATAAGGGATTAAAAACTTTAGATAAAACTATTGGAGTTGGCAATATATCTCAAAGGGTTATATCTACTTTTAATTTTGATAAGTTATCTCGAGTGTTAAGTGAAGAATTAAAAAAGTTAAAAATACCGGGTTGCTATATAGCCCTATACCAGGAGAATAAGAAATTTTCCCAGGCTCAATTAATCTTGGCTTATAGTGAAAATAACTTAGATTCTATAAATTCTGAAGATATCAAGTCTTGGTTTCCCATCCGGCGGCTTTTACCAGGAGATTTGACCCACCCTTTAAACCGCCAAGATTTCCTGGTAAAATCTCTCCATTTTGAGGATAAGATTTTAGGATATATTGTTTTTGAATTAGATTCCAAAGATGGGTTTATGTATGAAATCTTGAGAGGGCAGATAAGTAGTGCTATTTATGGAGCAATAATCTTTAATAAATATGTTGATACCCTCCAACAATTGGAAAAGCGGGTAGAAGAATTATCCATACTCAATGAGATAGGACGGGCTATAAATTCGGCGATGGAGCTGGAAAGACTATGGGAACTTGTCCATCAACAAACTTCCAGTCTGGTGGACTTTCAGAGTTTCTATATTGCCCTTTTTGATGAAGAGAAAAAGGAATTGAGAACGGTTTTTGATATCTTGAAGGGACGGAGAAGAAAAGACCGGGAAAAGCCCCGTCCTTTTGCTCGAGGAAGAACTGAATATATAATCCGGAATAAAGAGCCACTCCTTATAAGAGGTGATGTGCAAAAGATTTATGACCGCTTGAAAATTGTTTCAATTGATAAAGAAGCGAAAGCTTATGCTGGGGTGCCTATTATGGCAAGAGATAAAATATTAGGAGTCATGGCAGTTCAGCACTATGAAAGTAATGATGCTTATGATAAACACACCATAGAGCTTTTGTTGGCCATTGCTAACCAGCTGGGTATAGCCATTGAAAATGCTCGCCTTTTTGAAGAAACTAAAAGGCTGGCCACTATAGATTCTTTAACCGGGGTATGGAATAGAAGATATTTAGAAAAAGCCCTGCATAAAGAGATAGAGCGAGCTGAGCGTTTTGGCCATCCTTTTTCCCTTTTAATATTAGATATAGATAATCTAAAGCTCTTAAATGATACCTATGGTCATTTATTTGGTGATGAGGTTATTAGAACTGTAGCCTGTACTATTAATTCTTCTTGCCGAAAAACCGATATAATGGGAAGGTATGGAGGAGATGAGTTTGCCGTTATCCTTACTGAAACTGATAAAAAAGGAGCTATTAAAGTTTCAGAAAAATTCCTTTCTAAAATTAAAAATACTTTTTTAACTTCTCCAGATGGGGCAAAAATCCCTCTTGGTGTAAGTATTGGCATAGCCTCGTATCCTATGGATGCTGAAGATGAAGAAAAACTCTTCTCTTTAGCAGATACTGCTATGTACAAAGCCAAAGCGATGAAAGGAGATAAATTGTCTTTCTTTTAGAAGAAATAGAAGATTAACCAAATTGAGTTCATTTCCTATAATTGTGTTAATCGAAAGAGCCGATTTAATTACCTTGTCTCGCACAATTGTCTATCAAATCGTTTAGCCGATTGCGATAGTAATTGAAATTTTCCCAGCTAACCTCTGGAGGTATAAAGTGATCAGCAAATGGGATATAATCTCCAGTTTTCAAGACTTCTTTCACTGGTTCAAGAATTTCGTCAATTCTTTTGTGCCCCAGAGCAATTTCTGATTTGGGTATGCCTCCCATCATAATGAAATTAGGAAATTCTTTTCTGTCTTTAATAATAGCCATTCCACAACT
>JAGPEW010000213.1 GCA_018056825.1 Candidatus Sordicultor aquaticus | reverse complement strand
AAATTGAGATAATTCCGGACGATAATCTCGGTCACTTTTCAGACTCACTTCTAATTTATTTCCTTCTATACTGAACCCTTTTAAAAAATCCAATTTCTCTAAAGAAGAAGCAATGTTTCCTGCTTCTTTATCCAACTCTATTTCCATCTCTACAGTGTCAGTTAATCTTCGGCGAATGTTATCCATAGTATCCTCAGCTAAAAGTTTTCCTTTATTGATAATAGCTACTTTCTTACATAATCTTTCTACCTCGGAAAGAAGATGAGAAGAAATAAAAACTGTTTTCCCCCGACGATTTTCCTCCTCAATTAAATCTCGAATTTGTTTAATGCTATTGGGGTCTAAGTTAGCTACCGGCTCATCTAGAATAAGAAGTTCGGGGTCGTGCAAAAGGGCACGAGCAAAAGCCAGTTTCTGTTGCATTCCTTTAGAAAAAGCCCCTACTTTTTTGTTCTGGTCGTTAATTAATCCTAAAGATTCTAATAGTTCTTCAATTCTCTTAGAAGCCTGAGGCACCTGGTAAAGTTCGGAAAAAAAGAGAAGATATTCCCGAGCAGTCATCTCTTTATAAGAATATAGATTTTCAGATACCACCCCAATTTTTCTTTTTATCTCTACTTTGCCAGGACGAAATTCTTCTCCTAAAAGGAAAATCTTACCACTAGTAGGAGGTATTAATCCTAAAATCATATTGATAGTAGTGGTTTTCCCTGCTCCATTAGGACCCAAAAAACCGCATATATCTCCTTTATCTACCCGGAGATTTAAGTTATCCACAGCTCTAAAGCCATCAAACTCCTTAGTTAAGCTCACGGTCTGAATCATAAAATTTCCCTACCTCCTTTTTTCTTAGCTACTTTTAGCAAAAATATAAACCATTACAATCTTTTTATCTTAGAGACATATCTTAGTAAATAAAGCATAGTTCCTTAAAATGGGCCTTAAACTCTAAAAATTGTAACCTTCGATAAGAACCCGCTTCTTTTTAAAATCTCTGGGCTCACCATGAAGTTTTCCTATTTTCAAACAGCCAATTTATCACGCTCTCATCTTCATAAGCGGGAATCCAGGAAGAGTGAGCGCTCCATCCCCGAGACTCAAGATAGCCTTTGAGAAACTCAGTATATTTTACTCTCCCGCCTATTTCTACTAGGCGTCTTACCAGATTCCGGGAAAAAGAAACCGAAACTAAAGGATCATCTTCGGCATGAAAGACCCAAACGGGAATATGTTTGATTCTTTCTCCTTCTTTCGTCTCTCCCCCTCCACATATAGGAATGGCTCCAGCAAAAAGTTGAGGACTTTCCCTTATTATCGCCCAGGTTCCAAACCCTCCCATAGAGAGTCCAGTAATATATATTCTATTACTATCTATGTTATACTTACAAATAAGGCCTTCAATTAAACTAGGTAAGGAGAGTAACTCTTTATTAGGCTCAAAAAGCTCTCCTCCTAAAAGCACTCCCGTCCAGCTACTCTCTTGGGGGCATTGAGGAGCTAACACAAAAGAAGGGTACAGTGCCTGATGACCGGGTTGAGCCCAGACTACTGCTCCTTTATTAGCTACTAACTGAATAAAATTGTCTTTTCCTCTTTCTCCTGCTCCGTGCAGGAATACTACCAGGGGATATTTTTTATCTGGATCAGAGCTCGAGGGAATAAAAAATCGGTAAGGCACTTCTACTTTTAACTTTTCATCCTGATACATAAAAGCCTGGAAATCGTCGGCGATAAGGTGTTTCTCATCGGTATTCTGGATGGTAAAAGGAGCAATGGTTTTCCCCTCAAGAGTTGTAATAGCTACTTTCTGGGTCACGATATAATTTAGCTTCGGTCTTGTTGATAAAAAAGTCTCTGCAGAAAAAAGAATAGTTTTAGCAAATGTATCTCGATGGTCTAACTCTATAATCACAAATTTCCCCCGATTGGTAGAAGGCACTAAATCAGTAGTAGCGCTGGCATATACTTTTTTAATGGTTCTACCCACCATCATATCCTCCATTTTTGTCTCTACTTTGTAGCTATCGGGAGTAAGATTAGTTCCATCAATTTCCAAATCATATTCCAAAATAACTTCGCTCACTCTCTCTCCCTCAGGGAAAATTCTGGTAACTAACGTAGCTTTATTCAATTCTTGTCCTCCCTTCGATTTTTTTCATTATATCACCTCATCTTACCATGATATAATGAAAAAGGAGGTGAAACAAATGGAATTCCAGATAGGAAAGTGCCGGCTAATAATTAAACAGGGAGATATAACTAAGGAGGATACCGATGCTATAGTGAATGCCGCCAATTCTCGCCTAGCAGGAGGAGGAGGGGTAGATGGAGCTATTCACCGAGCCGGAGGCCCAAAAATTGCTGAAGAATGCCGAAAAATAGGAGGATGTCCAACGGGAAAAGCGGTAATAACTAGTGGGGGCAATTTACCTGCTTCCTACGTTATCCATGCTGTAGGACCCATTTACCGGGGAGGAAAGAACAATGAAGCCGAGCTTCTACGCAGCGCCTACCTCTCTAGTCTTGAATTAGCTGATAAATACAATCTGCGTTCTGTGGCTTTTCCTTCTATATCCACTGGCGCTTATGGTTATCCCATAAAAGAAGCTTCTCGCATTGCCTTGCAGGCCATAATTGACTACTGCCAAAGTCATCCCCAAACTAGTTTAGAAGAAATTCGTTTCGTGCTTTTTACTCCTCAAGATAAGGAAGTTTATATCCAAAGCTTAGAAGAGTTAATGAAAAACCTCTCTA
>JAGPEW010000212.1 GCA_018056825.1 Candidatus Sordicultor aquaticus | reverse complement strand
CCTTTATAATCCCCCAGAAAGACAAAAAAAAGACAAAACAAAGAGAGTAAAAATAACCCGGAAGGAAAACCTCCGTGTCTGTCACCCCTGAATGTTTCTATCAGGGGTCCACAGTATTTAAAAACCAAAGAAAAAGCAAAAACTTCTGGATGCCTGATAAAAGATTTCAGGCATGACAGAAAAGTACTATAAGGGGGCGCTGCCCCCTTATAAACCCTCTGAAAAGACAAAAACACAAAAAGACAAAAGAAAAAGGTCAAAAATAACCCGGAGGGAAAACCTCCGTGTTTGTCACCCCTAAATGCGTTAATCATCCCCTCAGCCGCCATTCCCAATAGAAGATTTCGGAAATGACAGAACAGACAATGAGGGGGAAAGAAGAATCCCCCTTATTTATTTTTTTAAGTTTTAACAGTTTAACCAGTTTTGTGGGATGCTATAAAAGCATGGAGCCTGACTAAAACCTTCAGACATGACGGGAAGAGAAGTCACCCTGAATGGTTTTATCAGGAGTTTAAATTACAAGGGAAAAGGTAAGCTTCCCCAGTATTAGACAAAAAAGTAAAAAGACAAAATACCTATTACTTACAAAGTATACCTAATATTAGTCCTAATCTCTTCCCATCTCTTCTAGTTGGGATAGAATTTCACTATTCAAAAGAGCAGGATTTTCTCGGGCATAGTCTATAGCTTTTTTCCCACTTTTGTCTCTCGCTTTAGCATCTGCCCCTTTTTCTAAAAGAATTTTTATTACTTCAGAATTAGCGCTAAAACGAGCAGCAAATATAAGAGGAGTCCACCCTGCTTTGTCTTTAGCATTGACATCTGCTCCAGACTGAATGAGAAAAGAGATAATTTCGGGATGGGGGTTAAAGCGAATAGCAACCATCAAAGGAGTACGCAAGTGATCATCTAAAGCATTGACATCTGCTCCAGACTGAACAGCATTCTGGATATCCGAAAGAGTTCCATTTTTACACAATTCCATAAAATGTGCGGTATCCACAATTCACCCTCCTTTTAAAACATAAATTTTTCAAAAGCACAAAACAAAAAAGCCACCGGTTCCAACGAACATTAGCCTTTTCTTTCTCACCTCTCGGTGAGAAATTTCAGGATGGACTTCCACCTTAAAGCTTTGAGCTTCCCATCTTTCAAAAAAGAAGCTCTTTTTTCCATCCTCCGGCTTAGTCCCTCAGAACCGGTGGTAATCATAATTTACCATTCCTTTTTAGATTTGTCAATAGGGAAAACGAAATTTTTTAAAAACTTCAAATTAATCTTTTCTTTCTCCCAGCTCATGATCTAACATCATTATGCCATTTCCGCTTTCTCCGGCAAGTTGCAACATAGCTAATATATCTGCAGGATTCTTTTCTTCTTCTACTTGTTCATTTATAAACCATTGAAGATGCACTTGTAGAGCATAGTCATTTTCTTCCTTAGCTAAATCATACAAATGATTGATTTTAGCAGTAACTTCTTTTTCGTGATTCAAAACTTTCTCAAATATCTCAGTGAGAGATTGATATTCTACCGGGGGTTGATTAATAGCACCTAATACTACTCTTCCTCCTCGGTCATTTACAAAGTCATATAGCCGCATGGCATGAGAGACTTCTTCTTTAGCTTGAATCTTAAGCCAGTTAGCAAACCCCTTGAAATTCTTATACTCACAATGGGCAGCCATAGCCAAATAGAGATAAGCAGAGTAAAGTTCGCTTTTAATCTGTTCATTAACGGCATCTTCTAATTTCTTGCTTAACATTGAATATTCCCCCTTTTCATAAATTTTTAATCACTTTTCCAAATTCCCTACCCAAATTTCTTCCTTGAGCCAAAATCTCCGAATTAAATCCACCCTTAAATTCTACACTATTCACTATCTCCCAATTAAGAGGGGAAACCAATTTTTCCCACTCTCTCTTTCCGCCTCCCGACCAACCATAACTTCCAAAATACAATGTTTTTTTATTTTTTATTCCTTTGCGAACAGCCAAATCTAAAAGATGAGCCATAAGAGGAAAAAGGCCGGTCTCATAGGTAGGAGCCCCGATTATTACCCCTTTATTTACCCACAGAGAAGGAAGAATGTAGCTGGAGTTAGTCCTTCGAACATCAAAAATCTCTACTCCTACTCCACTTTCTGCCACTCCCCGCGCTATAGCATCCATCATAGTCTCGGTGTTACCATACATAGAACCATAAACTAAAGCTACTCCCTTTTCGCCCCCTGTTTGGGCATAATTAGCCCACTGACGATATAAGTTTATAATCAAAGAGGGGTTCTTTCTCCAGATAAGACCATGAGAAGGAGCTACCAATTTTAGAGCTAAAGAGGAAAGTTTATCAATGGCTTTAATCACCATAGGGCTAAATTTGGCTACGATGTTAACATAATAACGTAGAGATTCTCTTTTATAGAAATCAAAGTCGCTGCATTCGTCATCAAATATTGCTCCTTGCAACGACCCATAACCGCCAAAAGCATCACAGGAGAAAAGAACCTGAGAATTAACTTCATAGGTCATCATAGTCTCCGGCCAATGCACCATCGGAGTAGAGAAAAATTTCAAAGTCTTTTCTCCCAGAGAAATTTCCTCTCCATCTTCTACTACCTTAACCCGTTCTTTAATCCCGTAAAAAGAAGAAACCATTTCTCGAGCTAAAGGAGAACATATGATAGTAGCTTGAGGAGACAATTTCCACAAGATATTTAAAACCCCAGTATGGTCAGGCTCTAAATGGTTTAGGAT
>JAGPEW010000211.1 GCA_018056825.1 Candidatus Sordicultor aquaticus | reverse complement strand
ATTTAGAGTGGAGGCTACGTCAAGGATAAATTTATAATCAGGAGGGAAAGCTGGGTGGGTAGTTTTCTAAAATTTTTTTTCAAATATTTTGTGGGGAGACTGGCTGTATGCTTGCTAGTAATTTTTGTAGGAGTTACCATCACTTTTTTAATTCCTAGATTAATCCCGGGAGCTAATCCTGCAGAAACTGCAGTCAGGAGATTGCAGATGGCTGGGTCTTATTTACCACCCGAGAGCATTGAAAAAATGAGAGACGAACTTTTGAAACTCTATGGCTTAGAGGGGTCAATGGCACAGCAATATTTTAATTATTGGAAAGAATTACTAAAAGGAAATTTAGGACCTTCTTTTGCCTCTTTTCCCACTCCTGTTATTACACTGATTTCCAGGTCACTGCCCTGGACAGTCGGTTTACTTGTTTTAACATCAATAGTATCGTGGGTTATAGGAACCATACTAGGAGGAATAGCTAGCTACCGAAGCAATAGTCTTTGGGTTAAAATTTTTGAAATGTTCTCTAACGCTGTAAGGCCTATTCCCTACTACATCTTTGCCTTAACTCTTTTGATAGTGTTTGCCTACATTTTGCGATGGTTTCCAGCAGGAGGGGCTTACCAAATAGGAATCGAACCATCTCTTAGCTGGGCCTTTTTTAAAAGCGTAGTGCAACACGGGTTTTTGCCAGCTTTATCGCTAATAATAATAGGTATGGGAAGCTGGTTTCTGAATATGAGAAACCTCACTTCCAACATCATCCATGAGGATTTTGTGACCTTTGCCAAACAAATGAAGTTAAAGGAGCCGTTAATTCTTAGAAATTATGTTATGAAACCTGCTATGCCTGCTCAGCTGACGGGGTTAGCTTTACAGCTCGGAACGGTCTTCAGTGGCACCATAATTACAGAAATCGTTTTTAATTATCCCGGGTTAGGAACTTTAGCTTTTACTGCCATCATGCAATCAGACTACAACCTGGTTATGGGAATTACCTTATGTTCAATTGTAGCAGTAGCACTCGCAACCTTGCTTGTGGATCTTTTATTGCCTTTTGTTGACCCGAGGATTCAGTATACAGGTGGAGCTACCTGATTATGAGGTATTTTAGGAGGAAATAATAGAATGTCTCCGATGGCAGTTTTAGATGTAACCAAAAGGTTGTTTAAACACGATATACGTTTTAGGCTTTCCTTGCTTATTTTTGTTATCTTGTTAGTTTTTGCTGTGCTATCAGTTTTTTCTCCTTATGACCCTCGCTCATCCTATTATGTTCCTATCAATCGCCCGCCTTCTTTAAGCCATCCACTTGGAACGAATGGCAGAGGACAAGACCTCTTTTGGATGATGGCTTTTGCGCTAAAGAATTCGCTGATTTTTGGGTTGGAAGTGGCTATCATCTCCCGTATAATAGCTGTAATAGTTGGTGTTATAGCGGGATATAAAGGAGGAATAGCTGACCAGGTATTAATATTTCTCTGTGATTCGTTCATTGTTTTACCTATTTTTCCGATATTGATATTTTTAAAACTTTTAACCCGAGAAATGAGTCTTTCAACTTTAGCCGTGGTGCTGGCTTTATTCGGTTGGCCATGGGATGCACGATTGATAAGATCTCAAGTATTAAGCCTGAGAGAGCAAAAATTTACGATTACCTCGATATTTTCAGGAGAAAATACCTGGGAATTGATTTTCTATGAATATTTACCGCACATCCTTCCTATTGTGTTTGCCACAACTATTAATAATATGCTCTGGTCGCTAGGTCTTGAAATAACTTTATCTGTGCTCGGACTTACTTCATTAGATATTCCAACTATGGGTACAATCACTTACTGGGCGGTGCAGCAGCAAGCTATGGTGACTGGTGTATGGTGGTGGATTCTTTTCCCCATTGTATTTATAGTTCTTCTTTTTACATCACTCTACTTTCTTTTTGTGAGCATGACAGACTTTATTAACCCGCGGGCGAGGGCGATAGCCAGATGAATAAGGCAGAATTTAAGAAACAGGAAACCGTCCGTATAGAAGTTAAAGATTTAAAAGCGTATTACACAACTGAACAGTATGGGATAACAAAAGAGGTTAAAGCAGTTGAGGATGTGTCAATTAACATAGAAGGTAGTAGTTTTTTAGCAATTGTGGGTGAATCCGGCTGCGGTAAAACTACTCTATCCAGGGTTTTGTATGGGGCAGTGGATTCGAACCTTTCAGTAGTAGAGGGGAAAGTATGCTACTTTTTTGGAGATACCAAGCACGAGGTATCTCCAAAAAGTAACTCCTTAAAGAATGTTTGGTGGAAAAAGATTTCTTATATTCCCCAAGGCTCTCTGAGCGCACTCAACCCCGTCAGAAAGCTAAGAGACATATTTTCCGATCTGACAACCTCTCACGGAATAGCATTTGAAGAACCAAGAGTAAAAACCCATTTGGAAACGGTAAATCTACCTTCTTATGTCTTGCGAATGTATCCCTTCGAGCTTTCAGGGGGAATGAGGCAGAGATGCGTTATAGCACTGGCTACTTTTTTGAATCCCGATGTAATCATTGCCGATGAGCCCACCTCTGCTCTTGACGTTATCACTCAACGTGATATTTTAAATCTTCTGAGTAGCATCCAAACCGATTTTAAAAGTACATTTATTTTTATCACCCATGATATCTCATTAGTTCCTGGCCTAGAAGACATAATGGCAATAATGTATGGCGGATGTATAGTAGAGTTTGGTCCCACAGAGTCTGTTTTCAAAGAGCCTCTTCATCCC
>JAGPEW010000210.1 GCA_018056825.1 Candidatus Sordicultor aquaticus | reverse complement strand
CTCTACATCTTCGGGGGTGAGGTCGCTACCGTTGTGGAACTTTACTCCTTCTCGAAGGGGAAAAACGTAAGTTTTACCGTCATCTTTAATTAAACCATTCTCCAGTGAGGGAACCTCGAGAGATAGTCTAGGGATAAACTCCGTTACGCTTTCTCCCTTATAGGCAATCAGGTTATCATAGACCATTCCTATTGCCTCGCCACTTGCCGTATCATATGCATAATGAGGATCTAAAGTATCCGGCTCGCTAATACTCAAGTAGATATAAGTATCGGGATTTTTAACCTCAGCAAAGACCACTCCTCCCATTAAAACTAAAACCGCCAAAAGAAGAACTCCATATCTTTTCAAGAGAAACGCCTCCTTTTTATTTTATTTGCTTTAACCGAGGATTAGGAATAATCCCCGGTAACCTCCCTCGTTTGGCTATTCTCTCTCCTCCTATCTCTTTTAAATCCATAGTCATATCAATGGGAGAGCGACCGCTAATATAGCTCCCCACTCCAAAAATGTCTACCTTATCTTTCAATACCTGAATTCTTGCCGGGTTCAATCCTCCGGAAACCACAATCTTTACCTGAGAAAAACCAGCCTGATCCAGACGTGTTCTTACTTCTTCTACCAAACCTGGAGTTACTCCTCCTCGCTCTTCAGGAGTATCCAATCTTACTCCTTCTAAATTTGCCCCTAAAGCCCGAGCTACCCGCAAAGATTCTTCAGCTTCATCTTTAAAAGTATCAACCAGAATTATCCGGGAATAATGAGGAGGAATAGCTTCTTGAAAAACCTGTGCTGCTATCACCGTATCTCCTACAATGAGAATCGCAGCATGAGGAATAGTGCCCCCTGGTTCTTTACCTGCTAATTTTGCTCCTAATATACATGCCGCTCCATCTGCTCCTCCTACAATAGCAGAGCGTTCCATAACCGGAGCTACCGCTGGATGGACGTGTCGAGCACCAAAGGAAAGAACTACTTTTCCTCCTGCTGCTATCTTACATTCTCGAGCAGCAGTAGCCCAACCAGAACTATGAGCTAAAATCCCCAAAATAGGAGTTTCAAAAACTCCAAAAGCCGAATAAGGTCCTTTAATTCTCATTACTACTTCTTTAGGGCTAAACTCTTCCCCCTCACTCAAACTCCAAATTTCTACCGGGGTAGAAGAGAGAAGATTAAGAACTTCCGGCACTCCACACATTACTCCCGATCCTCGGGGAAAAATTTCTGCAGTTACTATAGTGTCTTTCAAATTTAAATGGCGCAAAACTTCTTGAGAACTAACAAAATATATATCAGTAGTATAGCCATTTTTTATTTCTTCCGGGGTGGCAGAGTAGAAATTCCTCGCCGGGTCTATCTTGAGGCTTTCTACTTCTTTTAAGGTTAATACTCTATTTTTCTCTACCATTTTTGTTTCCACTAAGTCAATAGAAAAGAAAACAAAAAAGAGAAAATCAAAAATGCTGCTCCTAGAACTACAGTCAATTTACTTAAAACAGGCAAGTTCCGAAACTTACTACTTCGGTCTGCTCTTGTCATACCTCCAAATATTCCACCCCCCAGCCCCGCTTTACGGGGCTGTAATATCACTACTAAAATCAGAGCTACACAAACTACAATTTGAACAATCATCCACCCTTCCATATTTTCTACCTCTTCTCCTTCAATAAGCTCGCAAAGTCTCTTCCACTATCTTTATCATCTTAAGCGGGTCTAAGCTGGCTCCTCCTACTAAAGTTCCATCAATTTCATCTTCTCTAAGAAAATCAAGCACATTTTCTGGACTCACACTGCCGCCATAAAGGATACGAATATTATTTGAAATCTCAACATCAAAACGAGATGAGAGTTTCCCTCGGATAAAAGAAATAACTTTTAGAGCATCCTCAGAGGTAGCTGCTTTCCCCGTACCAATGGCCCAAACTGGCTCATAGGCTATCACAACGGATGATGCTTTAGTATTAGGAACATCTACAAGCCCTAGGAGAAGTTGCTCTTCCACTATTTTTTCTGTTTCTCCTTTTTCTCGCTCTTCTAGGGTCTCTCCCACACAAAGAATAGGGTTAATTCCCCATTCCAATGCTTTTTTAACTTTCTTACCTACTTCCTCAGAAGTCTCCCGGAAAATATGCCTTCGCTCTGAATGTCCCAAAATTACATATTGGCAACCCCATTCTTTAATCATAGGAGCACTCACTTCACCAGTAAAAGCACCTTTTTCTTCCCAATGCATATTTTGGGCTCCCAACTTCACTGGAGAATTCCGAAAATAAGAAACCAGAGTTGGAAGAGCAGTAAAAGGAGGACAAATAATGATTTCTACTTCTTTTTTAAAGTCTTTTATCTGAGGGAGGAAAGCCTCAGCATAAGCTGAGGCTTCCTGAGAAGTTTTATTCATTTTCCAATTTCCTGCAGCGATAGGAATACGAGGCATTTCTATAGCTCCTACTTCATCACGTACTTAACCAAATCTACCACCCGGCAAGAATAACCCCATTCATTGTCATACCAGGCTAAAACCTTAACTAAATTACCATAAACCTTAGTAGACAAAGCATCCACCACAGATGAATGAGTATCATGGAGGAAATCTACTGATACCAAAGGCTCATCACAATAAGCTAAAATCCCTTTTAGCTCGCCTTCAGCAGCTTGTTTAAGAGCAGCATTTACTGCCTCAATAGAGGTTTCTTTCTCCACTACTGCTACAAAATCTACTATAGAGACATCAGGGGTAGGAACTCGAATAGCCATTCCATCTAATTTACCTTTAAGTTTAGGTATAA
>JAGPEW010000209.1 GCA_018056825.1 Candidatus Sordicultor aquaticus | reverse complement strand
ACTCAACGGGGCAGGATGTCTTTTCTCTTCCCGGAATTCTTCCCCTTCTAAGAAACTGGCAATAGAAAGAGCAGCTCTTTTTCCCTGAGCTATAGCTTCTACTAAAGTAGCCGGACCTAAAACCACATCTCCCCCAGCAAAAACTCCTTCTCGAGAAGTATGCAAAGCATCATCTACCATTATTGTCCCCGAGGGGGTTAATTCTAATTCTCCTTCTGGTAGGTCTATTTTTTGTCCCGTAGCCACTAAGAAAAGGTCTCCTTCCACTTCAAAACCAGCTCCAGGGATAATTTCTGGCCTTCTTCTTCCCGACTCATCAGGAGCACACAACCTCATAACATAAGTTTCCATAAATAGATGGTCATCTCGCTCGGTGAATCTCCGGGGACTGGCACAAAAATAAAATTCTACCCCTTCTTCTTGCGCTTCTTCGATTTCCTCATCCCGGGCCGGCATTTCTTCTCGTGAACGGCGATAATACACCGAAACCCGCTTTGCTCCCTGGCGCAGAGCGCTGCGAGCACAATCTATGGCGACGTTACCTCCTCCAATCACCACTACATTTTCAGCCTGAGGGATACCGTTTCCCTGGTTTAAGGAAACCAGATACCGAAGACCATCCCACACTCGAGGGTGATTTTCTCCTTCTACCCCTAACTTCATCCCCTTCCAGGCTCCCACAGCTACATATACAGAAGAGAAACCTTCCTCAAATAAGGTAGAAAGCGAGAAATCTTTACCCCATTCCCGGCCATAGACTATTTTTACTCCCGAGTTTTCGATAACTTTTATCTCTTCTCCTACTACCTCTCGAGGGAGACGATAAGGAGGAATACCAAAAGTCATCATTCCTCCGGCTTTCTTCTCCTTTTCTAAAACAGTCACATCATAGCCTTTTAAACTTAAAAAATAGGCGCAGCTCAAACCACTGGGACCTGCTCCAATTATGGCTACTCTTTTTCCCTTTTTTTCTTCGGGGAAGGTAAGTGGACGAAGACCTTTTTCTTTTCCGTAATCAGCTAAAAACCGCTTGAGGTAGGGTATTCCCAGAGGCTCATCTAAAATAGCTCGCTGGCAGCGTTCCATACAGGGGTGATGGCAAGCTCTCCCGCAGATACCGGGAAAAGGATTATCCATATAGACAGTCCGCAGCGCTTCTTCAAACTTTCCTTTTTTTATAAGAGCGATGTAGCCCTCTGCTTTTTGCTCCAAAGGGCAGCCTGCCTGGCAGTTAGGCACCCCCTTTTTTTCAATAGTAAAAGCACCAGGAAAAGCCTGGGGAAAATAGCGAAATATAGCTTTTCTGTTACTCAGCTTTCCTTCAAACTCATTAGGTAAATCCACCGGGCAAACTTCTGCACAATCACCACAACCAGTGCACTTATCTTCTTCTACAAATCGGGCTTTTCTTCTCACCCCTACAGTGAAATTACCTGCTTCTCCCTCAATGGACTCTACTTCTGAGTAAGAAAGAACTTCAATATTGAGATGCCTCCCACATTCCACTAATTTAGGAGAGAGAATGCACATAGCACAATCATTAGTGGGGAAAGTTTTATCCAAGCGAGCCATCAGCCCCCCAATAGAAGGAGAAGATTCTACCAGATATACCTTAAAACCCGAGTTAGCCAGGTCCAGTGCCGACTGAATACCTGCTATTCCTCCTCCTACCACCAAAACCTTGCCCACTTTATTTTCAGCCATTCTTTTCTTCTCCTTGTTTTTCCACCCAGGGGAGCTTCCGAGTTTCTTCCTGGTAAAAATTGACATATTCTTGAAAAGAGGGGATTTTTTCCTCCCAGAGATAATCAATCAAATCCCGGCGTAACTTCTGGGTTCGGCGATCTATGTCTTCTACTATTTTTATCCAGTGGGTATCTACATAACCTTCTTCGGTGGCCATCTCTCGTAAAACTTTCAAAATGTTTGTGAACTCTACATCTTGAGGACAATGAGCAGTGCAACGGTAACACCCCACGCACATCCAGATAAATTTGGAGCGCAACACTTTTTCTCTTTCTCCCAATAACACTTCATGAATTATTCGTCGAGGGTTAAAACCTCCTTCTACCTCTGCCACCGGACACCCGGCAGTACAGATACCACAGGAAAAACAAACCAATAATCCTTCTCCCCCTGGACGATTCGCCACCTGATATTTGAATTGATAATCCACAGCCATCACTTTAGCTCCTCCCCGAACGAGGGTACAAGTTAGCTCCCTTTACTATATCTGGGACTATGCTTTCCCAGGATATAGCCATAATATGCACTCCCCTCACTCCTTCTATCTTTTTCAGCTGCTCAATAGTTTCCAAGCAGATTTTTACTCCCTCCTCCTTGGGGTCTTTAGCCTCCCTCATTCTCTCTACTAAATAATCAGGGACCACTAACCCCGGAACTTCGTTTTTCATATAATTCAAAGCCGCCAGAGACTTAACTGGAATCACCCCGGCTAAAATAAAGGCTTTTTTATCCAGACCCATTTTCCTTACCTCTTCCATAAATCGGGAGAAAATTTCCAGGTCAAAAACTGCCTGGGTCTGAATGAACTGTGCTCCCGCTGATATTTTTTTAGCTAAGCGAATCACCCGAAATTCTAAAGGGTCGGCAAAAGGGTTTTCTCCTGCTCCCAGAAAAGCTTTTATCTCTCCTTTTAAAGGTTCACCATTTTGAAAAACTTTTTCGTCCCTCATATTTTTGAAAATTTGCAAAAGCTGTATAGAATCTATATCAAAAACATTCTTAGATTGAGGGTGATTCCCCATACTTTGGTGGTCTCCAGTAA
>JAGPEW010000208.1 GCA_018056825.1 Candidatus Sordicultor aquaticus | reverse complement strand
CTGTAAACTGGCTGAAGCCAGGTTATAGAACTATCCACCTTAGCTTTTTCCATTCTTTTGATTAATTCCTCGATTTTTATTCCTTTTTGTGAAACAGTTATATGAGTATCTCCATCGATAACCAGAATAAACACCTCCCGAAAAGTTTACATTGTTTCTCCGTCTAACCTTTAACACTTCCTGCAAGGAGTCCACCAACAATTCTCTTGTATATAAACATATAAAGAACTAGTACTGGTAAAGAACCCAATGTTCCAGCAGCCATTATTTGTCCCCAAGCAAAGATGTCAGCTTGTTTTAATGATGAAATTCCTACTGTCAAGGTAGCCTTCGATTGAGTTTGTATTAAAGCAAGTGGGTACATTAATTCATTCCATGCTTCAGAAAATGAATATATACCAGCTGAGATAAGTCCAGGAGCAGCCAAGGGTAAAACAATTTGCACTAAGGCTTTAATTCGTGAACATCCATCAATCATAGCAGCTTCATCCAGCTCCTTTGGTATACCTTGGAAAAAACCTAGTAAGAGCCATATAGTAAACGGCAAAGTAAAGGAGATATAAGACAAAGTCAAACCAGTTAAGGTGTCGAGAAGATGGAAAACATTGAGCAAGCCATATAATGGTATAACGAAGACCACTCGAGGAACAAGATAAGTTAGAAGAGTTATCTGAGTAACTCTAATAGCAGATTTTGACGGCATTCGACTAATGCCATAAGCTGCTAAAGCACCAAAAACCAGAGCAATTAAAGTAGAACCAATTGACACTATTAAACTGTTTAAAAACCAACTACCAAACGGCGTTAAAGAAAGAAGGTTAGGATAATTTTGCAAGGTAGGATTATTTACCCACAAAGGAGATTCCATGGAAAACAATTCTCTAGTAGTTTTGAGAGAAGTTATTACCATCCAATAAAAAGGGAGAAGAGCACTTAAAATAAAAAGAGCTATAATTAGCATACTCATTCCATCCAAGAACATTCTTCCTGGTGCTGCTTTCCTTTTAATCATTAATCAGCAACCCCAATCAAATCCTTAACCATACCTTTGCTAGCCCATAACATAAGCGGAGCAAACAAGGGAAAAGCTAAAAGAGGAAGAGCTATACCCAACCCCATCTGTCCAGTTTCAAATGCTGTTACAAAGGCTTTTACTGAAAAAACGTCGGTTGCGCCTGAAGGTCCACCACGAGTTAAAATATAAATAATAGCAAAGTCATAAGCCGTTCTTACAAATATTAACATTGAAGTAAAAGAAACTATTCTTACCAAGGAAGGAATAGTAATAAATCTTAATTGTTGTATTGGGCTTGCTCCGTCTATTTCGGAAGCTTCGTAAAGTTCGTCTGGGATTTGTTTTCTACCAGAGAATATCAGAACCCCAAAGTAAGGGCAGTTTCGCCATACACTAACACCAATGACCGAAATCATAGCTAAAAGTGGATCACCTAGCCAATTAAGGGGGCGGGATATAACTCCTAAGTTGGTAAGGAGGTAATTAAATATACCAGCGAAAGGGTTGAACATCCAAAGCCAAATAAGGGTGCTAATAACCGTGGGAATAATCCAAGGAAGAAGGATAAGGGCTCCACAAATATTCTCCCCTCTTTTAAACTTATGAAGGGAAAGTCCGATGGCAAAACCAAACACAAGAGAAGGAAGTAACGTTCCACCAGCGTAAATTAAAGTATTTAAAAAAGTTCGCCAAAAATCCGGTCTTTTGATCCAACGAATATAGTTCGAAAAACCAACAAAGTTGGGATAAGGATTAGCTACTGTTTTATCGGTAAAGCTGGTCCATATGGCATAGGCAAAAGGATATCCAATTATAAAAATAATAAGGAGAACGGCCGGGAGGACAAAAATCACTCCCGGCTTTTTCACCATCCTCTGCAGTTTTACAAATAAGGTCCCTTTCTCTGCAATCATGTTCAAGTTCTTATCTCCTTATTTTCCACCAAAATAAATTTCTTCCATTTGTTTGGCTGCTTTTTCAACAGCTTCTTCAGGTGTCATACCCCGAACTAGCACATCCCCTAGCATGTCAATTATGACATAGCCATTCCATACTTCTGCGGTTTGTCTAGAAGGGGGAGCAAACAACTGCGCGGTAGGAATTGCATCCAAATTTGCCCCATAGTCAGGATCATCCCAAATAGGTAATTCAGCAAACCCCTGCAAAGATACACCAACTGAGCCCCTAGTATGTTCTAAAACCTTTTCATAATTTTCTCTTTTAAAGAGGTATCTGACTAAATCCTTAGCCAATTCTGGGTGCTGAGTATCTTTCCGAATGCCCAAACTAAGAGTAAACGGGAAAGAAGCGCGAGTTACAGTACCACCGGGGTATACCGCAGCTCCAATATTAGGATTAAGATCCGGGAAATCCTTTTCTGCTTGCATTTTTATCGAAAAGCCATTAAATGTAAAAGCAATCCTTCCGGCAAGTATGGCTTGATTATTGGTTGAGTCGTCCCAACCCACTACGGTGGGGTCAACCAAACCATCTCGATAAAGGTCAATTACATATTTGAGTGCTTCCACTGTGTCTGGGGAGTTGAAAACCACCTCGCTTCCATCAGAAGACAAAACCCTACCACCATTCGCTATAATAACACTGATGAGAAATTGCTGCCCATCGAAAGATCTTCCAAAGGCTACTCCAAATGGTTCAATATCAACATCTAACTCTTTAATCTTTTGCAAAACTATCCTAAACTCTTCCCAGGTTTGGGGGACTTCCGCCCCTGCTTTTTCAATAATATCTTTACGATATATCATCTGATGCATATATATATAG
>JAGPEW010000207.1 GCA_018056825.1 Candidatus Sordicultor aquaticus | reverse complement strand
GATTTCATCTAACAAATCCAGAGGTATTTCTACCACATCAAAACCCAGATTCCGCACCAAAGGGAAAAGGTGCTTCTCTTTATCAGTGTAAGCTGCCGTCCAAAGAAAAAGGTTAACTCCGTAACCCATGTTTCATCCTCCTTCACCAGATTCTTTCTTCTGTTTGACGGTCAAAAATATGAAGCTTATTCTCCTTAAAATTGAAAAAGATTTGTTCTCCTATATTAAAGTGATTCTTTTCCTCACTTCTCACTCTAAGAAAATGATGATCGATGCGTAAACGAATGATTTGTAAAAGTCCTAAAGACTCAATCACTTCTACCTCTCCTGGATAAAACCCTTCTTTTCTCTCATGAGAGATTAAAATATCTTCTGGCCTTATTCCTAAATAAACCTGAGTAGAAGAGAGCTTTTCTTGAACGGCTTGAACGATTTCTTTCTTAAGAGAAAGAGAGAAACATCCTGGCCCCACGTTAAGATTTGTTCCCTCCATAATAGTGGGAATAAAGTTCATACCAGGACTTCCCACCAAGTCAGCCACAAACAAGTTACGAGGTTGGTGGTAAATTTCAGCAGGAGCACCTTCTTGCATTAGATGACCATTTTTTATTATCGCTACCCAGTCAGCCATAGAAAGAGCCTCTGCTTGATCCGGGGTGGCATAGAAGAAAGTAGCCCCACTTTCTACCTGTAATCTTTTTAGCTCTGTTCTCATCTCTTCTCTTATTTTAGCATCTAAATTGGTTAAGGGCTCATCTAGGAGGAAAACCTTAGGCTCTCTCACCAAAGAACGAGCAATGGCTACTCTTTGCATTTCTCCTCCACTAATAAAAATAGGCTTGCGATCTAGAAGTTGTTCAATATGTAAAAGTTTGGCTACTTCTCTTACTTTCTTATCTATTTCTTCTTTGGAAAAGCCACGAATACGTAAGGGAGAAGCGATATTCTCAAAAACAGTATAACGAGGATAAAGAGAAAAGCTTTGAAATACAAAGGCCATATCTCGATCTTTAGGAGGTAAATCGTTAATTAAAACTCCATCAATTTTTATTTCTCCCTCATCTGGCTTTTCTAGACCCGCTACACAACGTAAAGTAGTAGTTTTACCTGCTCCAGTAGGACCTAAAAGAACGGTAATTTTCCCACTTTTTACCTCCAGAGAGAGCTTAGAAACTGCTACTGTACGCCCAAACTTCTTAGTCAAATTGGTGACTGATAAGTTAGCCATCTTGTTTTCCTCTCAGGCAATGAGTTTTTCACTGCGAGCATCGAAAACCCTGATTTCCTTAAAATGCAAATTCACTATCTCCCCTGGTGAAAGATACATATCTCCTGGCAAAACTGCTTTGACTAAGTGTTCATTAATTCTAAAAGTAGCAACATTTTCTGCTCCCAGGGGTTCAAAAACATAAACCTCAGCTTTAATAGCACCTTCTATATCTTCTTCAGTCAGTCTTATATTTTCTGGTCTCACTCCCAAAATAACTTTTCGAGATATATCTTTTTCTTCTATAATTTGTATTTGTTCTTCTTCCAAGGGTATAAAATAACTATCATTAATCACTACTCCTAATTTTTCCCTTTGCAATAATTCTCCCGGAATAAAATTCATACCTGGGCTACCAATGAAGCGAGCTACAAAAAGATTTGCTGGATAGTGATATACTTCATGAGGAGACCCAATTTGCTGTATATTACCGAAATTCATCACTATAATTTTATCCGCCATGGTCATAGCTTCTACTTGGTCATGAGTGACATAAATAGTAGTCGCCTTTATAGACCTCTGCAGTTTCTTGAGTTCTCCTCGAGTTATCTCCCTCAATTTAGCATCGATATTAGAAAGAGGCTCATCTAACAAGAAAACCCGAGGCCTCCGAACAATTGCTCGGCCCAGAGCTACTCTCTGTTTCTGACCACCAGTCAATTTCCGAGGTTTTTGATGTTTGATTTCATCTATTTGTAAAAGCTTAAGCACCTCTTCCGTTCTTTTTTCTACCTCTTTTTTGGGTAACCCTTCCGCTCTTAGGGGAAAAGCCACATTATCATATACCGAAAGGTGAGGATACAAAGCATAGAGTTGAAAAACAAAGGCAATGTTACGAGCAGATGGTCCCAAAAGAGTTACATCTTCTTGGTCAAAAAAAATTCTTCCCGAATCGGGGACTTCTAATCCAGCGATACAGCGCAGGGTGGTAGTCTTACCACATCCTGAAGGACCAAGGAGGACAATAAATTCTCCTTCTTCCACCTGAAAAGAGACTTCTTTAACTGCTTCCACTTTGCCAAATTTTTTAGACAAATGTTCTACTCGAACTGAGGACAATTCACTATACCTCCTCCCTTTCCTCGGGTTCTTCTACGGGAGGAATGTGAGAGAACAAAGTATAAAGTCCAGCTCCAATCCCTAAAAAAGCAAACCCATAATGGTAAAGAAAAAAGGTAAATGGTTGGCAAAGACTAAATATACCAAAAATAATCATCACCACCGACAACGGTTCCATAATTTTTTTTAAGCGAGCAAAATACCACACTGCTATTTACTCCTTTATCGCACCAAAGGTAAAACCTCTGATCAAATTATCACCAAGTAGGAAAGTAAAAATCACCACCGGAATTACCATCAAAAAAGAACCAGCTGCGATTTGTCCCCAATTGACACCAGCTGTCCCCAAAGATTGAGCAATACCCGGAATAGCAGTACGAGCGTTCTCTCCTGTCAGAAGAAGGGCAAAGGTAAATTCATTCCAAGTCATAATCAGATTAAAAATGGCAGTAGCTGCCATTCCTACTCTCATTTCAGGGAAA
>JAGPEW010000206.1 GCA_018056825.1 Candidatus Sordicultor aquaticus | reverse complement strand
ACCGCCTTCACCCTGCCTGAGAATCAAGTTTAAAAGAGCCAAATACTAAAACGCTTCTTCCATATTTTCTCCGATTTTTTATTTCAAAAAAACCACAATCCAGAAAAGGATCTTGCTCTTCGGGATGACGAAATACTATTAAAGCATTCCCCAAAACCACTCTAAAATTATACAACTTTTTCAAAACAGTTCCACTATTCATAGAAAAGGGAGGGTCTACAAATACAATATCTGGCTTAATTCCTCGAGAAGGAAAAGGAAAAGAATGCATAAAATCCTTCTTTAAAACTCGAGCTCTGTTCTCAAAGCCACAAGTCTTAATATTTCTTATAAGAAGCGAACAGATATAGGGGTCTTTTTCTAAAAAATAAGCCTGGCTTGCTCCTCGACTTAAAGCCTCAAAGCCCAGAGAGCCGCTCCCGGCAAAAAGGTCAAAAACCACACTTCCCGGTATTCGTTCTTGCACTATATCAAATATCACCTTGCGCAAAAACCCGGTCATAGGACGAACTTTTTTCCCCGAAGGAGTAACTATTTTTCTCCCTTTATCTTCCCCTCCCCCTAGATATAGATAACTCATTAACTCACCTCTCCAAATTCCAGGTAACGGCCAAACCGCCGATCAATTTCCTCTCGAAGAGAACGATTTTCAGCTTCTTTTAGTTCAGGGTCTTTAACCAGGATAATTTTCGCCTCTTCATTAGCTTTTTCTAAAATAGACCAATCTTCAAAGGGATCAGCTAAATGAAATTCAGGCACTCCGTGTTGTCTTACTCCATAAAACTCACCCGGCCCCCGGAGGCGAAGGTCTTCTTCGGCGATACGAAAACCATCATCGGTAGCTACCATTATCTCCATTCGCCGGCGAGCTTCTTCGGTATGAGCTTCGGCTAAAAGTATACAGAGACCCGCTGCTTCTCCTCTTCCTATTCTACCTCTCAGTTGATGCAGTTGGGCTAAACCAAACCGCTCGGCATTTTCTATCACCATCACACTGGCATTAGGAATATCAATTCCCACCTCAATTACTGAAGTAGCTACTAAAACGTCGATATCCCCTCGGGAAAAACGTTCCATAATTTCCTCCTTCTCCCGAGAAGGAAGCTTACCATGAATCATTTCTATTTCAAAGCCCGAAAGCCAGGAAGAGCGTAAAAGTTCCGTCACTTCTACCACATTACTGATTTCTTCTTCGCTTTCCTCTATAGCTGGACACACTACAAAAGCCTGCATTCCCTCCTCTAATTGCTTTCGCACTCGATTATAAGCCTTAAATCTTTCTTTAAGAGAAAAACAAAGAGTAGTAACTGGTTTTCTACCTGCTGGTTTCTCATCCACCACCGAAATATCTAAATCTCCGTAAAGAGTCAAAGCCAATGTCCGGGGGATAGGGGTAGCAGTCATAACCAAAAGATGCGGGATAGAAGCTTTTTCTTTTAACTTTGCCCTTTGTAACACCCCAAAGCGATGTTGTTCATCTACAATAGCAAGACCCAGCCGGGGGAAAATAATATTTTCTTCGATAAGAGCATGGGTGCCGATTACTAAATCTATCTCTCCTTCTTGTATTTTTTCTATCAACTTTTTCTTTTCTTTGTTAGTTCCTCCTTTAAGAAGCCCCACCTTAACCCCCAAAGAAGATAACAAATCTTTAAACCGGTTATAATGTTGTTCAGCTAAAATTTCAGTGGGAACCATTAAAGCTACCTGCCTTCCCGAATCAATAACCTGGAGAGCTCCAATTAAAGCCACCAGCGTTTTACCTGAGCCTACATCTCCTTGCACCAACCGATTCATCAATCGCCCACTAATTAAATCATCATGAATTTCTTTTATTACCCTCTCCTGAGCAGAAGTCAAAGCAAAAGGAAGTTGAGCTAAAAATTTCCTTACCAGAGCCGAATCAGAGATACAGGGAGGAACCTCGTAAATTGCTAACTCTTGTCGGCGAATTTTTAAACTTAAAGCAAAAAGCAAAAATTCTTCAAAAATGATAGTTAAGTGAGCTTTACTGCGTCGGGAATTTAACTCTCCTACTAAAGAATGAGAAGGGCGATGCAACTCCTCTATAGCCGCCTTTTTAAGTAAAAATTTATGGCGAGCCACTAAAGAAGGAGGAAGAACTTCCCTTACCTCCTCTAAATAATTATCCAGAGCATAATAAATTATAGATTGCAGTTTTTTTAAACTTAACCCTTCAGTAAGGCTATAGATGGGGACTATTCTATCCCAGCCAGAACTTTCTTTATCCACCAACTGGTAATCAAAGTTGGCTACTTCCCAGTTACCAAAAGACCGACGAAAATTTCCTGAAACCTGAACTTTGGTACCTTTTCGCAGAATTTTCGATAGATAATTTCTATTAAAACACACTAAATTCACTTTCCCCGTTCCATCGCTTACGGCAATTTTAAGTAGTGGTCCTCGTCGAGTGGCAATTCGGCTTTGAGAAGTAACCACGCCCTGAATAGTCTCCCATCCTTCTCCCCGGAGTTGAGAAACAGGTTTTACCTCTCCTCGGTCTCGATAATAACGAGGGAAGAAAAAGAGGAGGTCTTCCACTGTTTTAATTTCCAAACGATTTAATTTCTTCTCTAAAGCTGGTCCTACTCCTTTAATGTACCTCACAGGAGTAGAGAGATGGCTCTCTTTCTCTAAGGAAGGTAAAACTGAAGAAGAAGTATCAGAACTACCATCATCACTTTGCGATTTCAGCTTTTCCTCTATATCTTCCAACAGCTTTCTCCTCTCTTCGGGAGTTAAACTATCATAGCTAAGAAGAAGAGAAGAAAAATCCTCTCCCTCTTTT
>JAGPEW010000205.1 GCA_018056825.1 Candidatus Sordicultor aquaticus | reverse complement strand
GATCCTTTTCAGATGTTAGGAGAAGTAGATGATGAATTACGAAAAGTTTTAGGGATAGACACTGTTCCTCTTCTTCCTCTTTATAATTTTTTTGGATTTAAAAATGAAAATTGGAAACCTTGGACTTTTTTTGATGGCACTCCTCTTTTGGTGCCGGAAAAGTTTAACACTACTCCGGACTCAGAAGGTAACATCTACCAATATCCTAAGGGAGACACCACTGTTCCCCCCTCAGCTAGAATGCCTAAGGATGGTTTTTATCATGATGCTATTATCAGACAGAAGCCTTTCCGAGAAGAAGAACTGAAAGTAGAAGATCAAACAGAAGAGTATACTTTGCTTACCGATGAAGAACTCCGTTATTATGAGGTTGAGGCTCGAAGGCTCTATGAGGAAACGGAGTATTGTATTGTATCAGGAGGAGTTCCAGGAATCAATCTGGGAGATATTGCCTATGTTCCCGGACCAGCTTTACCGGATCCTCGGGGAATTAGAGATGTAGAGGAGTGGTACGTATCTTTATTAACCCGCCAGGATTTCATCCGGGAAGTTTTTTCTCGAATCACTGATATTGGTTTACAGAATTTGGAATTATTCCACCAGGCAGTAGGAGAGAGAATCCAGGTAATAGTAGTTTCAGGAACTGATTTTGGCTCCCAAAATGGTCCTTTTATCTCTCAAGAAGTATATAGAAAATTATTTAAACCCTTTCATCAAAAAATTAACCACTGGATTCATCAAAACACCACGTGGAAAACTTTTATTCACACTTGTGGTTCAGTTTACGACCTTCTCCCGGATATAAAAGAAGCTGGTTTTGATATATTGAACCCGGTGCAGATATCTGCAGCTAAGATGATTCCTCAAAACCTAAAGAAAAACTTTGGACATCAATTTACTTTTTGGGGTGGAGGAGTAAATACTCAGAAAACTCTTCCTTTTGGAACACCTGAAGAGGTGAGAGAAGAAGTACGGCAGTTGATAGAAACTTTTAAACCGGGTGGAGGTTTCGTATTTGCTACAGTTCACAATATTCAGGCTAATATACCGGTAGAAAACTTATTAGCTCTTTTTGAGGCAGTAAATGAATATCGATAAAATAGGAAGGTGAATGTATTTTGGCTGGTATTGCAGGAATTTTTGCTTCAGGAAAGAAAAAAGAAGTAGAAAAAATGCTAAATAAGATCTCTCATCGAGGTCCGAAAGGTAAAGCAGTTTTAGAATTGGAAGAGGCGACTTTAGGAGTGGTGTGGCCCGCTTTCTATGAACCATCGCTTGCCCGATGGAAAAAAGAAAAGATGGTAAAAGATGATAGAGGGGCCGATCATTTCGCGCTGGCACGCGTAAGAGAAAAAGAGCCAGAGTTAAAGAGAGATTATATAGGGGTGGCTCCTCTTTATTATATATTTAATGAAGAAGGAGAGCTTTGTTTTTCTTCGGAAGTAAAAGGACTTTTGTCTTGTGGAAGAAAAATAAAAGAAATGCCTCCGGGAAGCTTTTTTTATAAAGAAAAAGTTAGTTCTTATTTTCGCTGGAAAAAGCTACCTCTTTTTCGGGGAGAGCTGGATATTGTAGCTCAAAAACTTCGTAACAAACTTAGCGAAGCAATTAAAAAGAGAATCAAAAGTAACCCAGTGGGTTCTTTGCTTTCTGGGGGTCTTGATTCTAGCGTTATAGCAAGTTTAGCTCGATTGAAAGTGCAAAAATTGTATACTTTTTCCGTGGGGGTAGAAGATGCTCCGGATCTTTATTATGCTCGGGAAGTGGCTAAATTTATTGGCTCAGAGCATAGAGAAATAGTAGTAGATTTAGAAGGGATGTTAGAAGTATTACCTAAGGTTATTTATTATCTGGAATCTTTTGATGCTCCTCTGGTTCGTTCCAGCGTTATTAATTATATGGTAGCCAATTTGGCTTCTGATTATGTTTCGGAGGTTTTTTCGGGTGAAGGTGGAGACGAACTTTTCGCTGGCTATGATTATCTAAAATCTTTGAGCGAGGGCACATTGCCTCAGGAGTTGAAAGATATAACCTTTAGTCTTCATAATACGGCGTTACAGAGAGTAGATCGTTGTGCTTCTGCTCATGGGATAGTGGCTCAAGTTCCCTTTTTAGATCAAGAAATAGTCAATTATGCCTTCCAGATTCCAGTCGCTTTTAAGATAAAGGAGGGAGTAGAAAAATGGATTCTGAGAAAAGCAGCAGAGGATTTACTTCCAGAAGAAGTATTATGGAGAGAGAAATCCAAATTCTGGCAGGGTGCCGGGGTAGAGGAATTACTTTATCAGTATGCTGAGGAGAATATTACTGACGAGGATTTCGGCAAAGAGCGAGTTCTTCCCAATGGCTGGGAGCTCAGGAGCAAAGAGGAATTAATGTATTACCGCATCTTTCGGGATTTTTTTGGAGAACTGCAAGATTTGTCCTGGATGGGGAGAACGAAAGTGACAGAATAAAATGGTACCCCCCTGATTAATAATTTAATCTCTCGACTTAAAAGAAAGTCTCAAGAAATTAGCAGAAGATATGTTTCCTCAGGCTCAAGTAGTAGCTGATGCTTTTCATGTATGCCCTCGCTAATAAGAGAATGGATTGAGTTTTCATTTTTTCTTTTGCTTTTTCGGGGGTTATAAGGCTAATCATGTCCCACAATTGCTTTCTGGACACTATTTATGATTAAACCACAAACCCTAATATAATTGTTATCTCCCGTTTTGTCATCGCGAGGGTCGTATTATCGCTTCCCGTGGCGATCTCTCTTTTCATTAAGCCTTAAAAATTAAAAAGGCAAGCTACATTGTGTTAAAAACTCGGGATCGCCACGCC
>JAGPEW010000204.1 GCA_018056825.1 Candidatus Sordicultor aquaticus | reverse complement strand
TTATCCAGATCGCAAAGAAAAGGACCCACTCCTCGGGAAGAAGGAAAGTCATTCCAGGGTATCTTTACTCCCTGTATTTCTTCAGCCTTTTGTAATATTTTCCGGTCTCCTACTACTATAGGAATGACTTCTACGTCCCATTTGATTATACTTTTAACTACAATTTCTGGACCCACCCCGGATGGGTCTCCCATAGTAAGAATCAAAGAAGGCTTGTTCATTTTCTTCCCTTTCTAAACTCTACTAATCTCTTTACTCCCTCCTCTACTTCTTCTCTTTTGCGACAGATAGAGAGGCGGACAAATCCTTCTCCTCCTTCTCCAAAAGCATCACCAGGAGACACGGCTACTTTACTTTCCTTTACTAGGGTCTTGCAAAAATCTAAAGACGATAAGCTGAATTCCTGGATATTTATCCACAGATAATATCCTCCCTGAGGCTTAAAGAAGTGGAATCCTCCCTGTTCTAAAAGCTCTATAGCTTTATCTCGGTTACCTCGGTAATAATCTACCATCTTTTTTACTTCTTCCTTGGGTAAATATAGGGCAATTTCTGCTGCTTTCTGGGAGAGATGAGAGGTGCAGGCAATAAGATATTCTTCTACTTTAGCTAAATGTTTAACTAAATAATGAGGAACAATCATATACCCTACTCTCCAGCCGGTCAAAGCATAAGTTTTAGAAAAAGAAAAAATGCTTATCAAGTTATCTTTATTTATAAAGGAAAACATTCCTTGATGTTCTCCCTCATAGACATATTTTTCATAAGCTTCATCAGAAATAAGAAGAAGCCCATATTCTTCTGCTAATTGGGCTAATTGGCGAAGAGTTTCCTTAGGAAACACCACCCCTAAGGGGTTGGAAGGAGAATTAATGAGTATCATTTTAGTGCGAGAGGTAATCAGGTTTTCTATCTCCTTTATATCAGGTAAAAAGCCGTTTTTTTCTTGCAGGTGATATCTTTTCATTTTTCCTCCACACAGCTCCACCTGATAAAAATGGTTAGTAAAACCAGGATCCGGTACTAAAACTTCATCTTGGGGCTCCAAGAGGGAGGAAAAAATCGTTACTGTTCCAAATAAAGAACCAGGAAGAATTATCACTTCTTCTGGTGTCACTTCCCATTCTTTTTCTTCTTTCAAATGATGGGCAATTTTTTCTCGCAAGCTGGGTATTCCTACAGTAGGAGTATACTTAATCTCCCCCTGCCAGTAAAAGTCTTGTAGCTTTTCTAATATATAATGAGGAGTGGGAAAATGAGGCTCTCCCATCTCTAAACGGATGACTTCCGGGTCGCGGAGAGCTATCTCCATTAACTCTCTTATCCCCGAGCGAGGTAAATTGGCTATTCTTTCAGGTATATCTATCATTTGGAGGTCTCCTTAAAAAGGTTTTTCGGGAACTTTTGCCCAATCAGCTAAAAATTGCTCAATCCCGATATCGGTAAGAGGGTGTTTAATCAACTTAGATATAACAGAAAAAGGAACGGTGGCTACGTGAGCTCCCAGCTTGGCTGCTTCTACTACATGCATGGGGTGGCGAATGGAAGCCACAATTACCTGAGTGGTAATATCGTAATTGCGGAAAATCTGTAAGATATCGGCTACCAGGTGCATGCCATCGCTCGATATATCATCTAATCTCCCCACAAAGGGACTGACATAGGTAGCTCCTGCTTTAGCCGCCATAAGGGCCTGTAAAGGGTTAAAAATTAAGGTGGTGTTTACTTTTACCCCTTCTTGAGAAAGGACTTTGATAGCCTTCAACCCTTCTGTAGTTATAGGAACTTTCACCACTATATTAGGCGCCCAAGTGGATAACTCTTTCCCCTCTTTTATCATTCCTTCGGCTTCTAAACTCACTACCTCAGCAGAAACTGGACCAGGAACTAAGCTACAAATCTCCATAATTACTTCCCTAAAGCCTCTTCCCGTTTTAGAAACTAAAGTAGGATTAGTAGTCACTCCATCTAAGATTCCCAGTTTTAGAGCTTCTTTAATTTCTCCCACATCGGCAGTATCGATAAAAAATTTCACCTTTGGCCTCCCTTTCCTCTTGATTTATCAGTATTATAAGTTTCTTCTCTATCTTTATCAATCTTAAGTATCCCGTAAAACTGGTTAAACTAATGAAAGTTTAAAAAAAGTAAATTACATCAGAAGTCAAAAACTCAGAGTCGCTATATACTGAGGGATACTATAGTTTCTCCGGTGGTCTTTTATGTCTTTTCTTCGTTCTTTGCTTTTTTTGGGGGATTATAAAGGGGTGCTCCCACTGAGGAATGCCTTTCTTCCTCAGTGGTCTTTGTTTTTTAAGTTTCTTATCTTCTTCCTTTATCTTTTGGGGGTTATGAGGGGGCATTGCCTCCTCATAGTCATTGTAATGCATTTTGCGGTTAACTATTTCGTTGCATGTTATAATCTATTCAATTTAGTATTCAAAAGAGAGGAGTCTATAATATGGGAAGCGTGAAAGACTTAATAGTTCTTTCTTCTCCTCATGAGGAGGAAGCAGGAAGAGGTAAGTTTATTTTTTCCGATCGATATTCAGTTTTCGATTGGGGAGAGATGCCCGATCATATTCCTCTGAAAGGTGCTTCTCTATGTTTAATAGGAGCCTACTTTTTTGAACGATTAGAAGAGGCCGGATTTCTAACTCATTATCAAGGGGTAGAGGAAGAGAGTAAAGTTAAGAGATTATCAGGTTTAAAAAGTCCCACTAATCAAATGATAATCTCTCTGGTAAGAGTTATCCAACCTCCGGAAATTGAAGGAAAATATGATTATAATATCTATCAAGGAGTAAGAGGGAATTTTTTGATTCCCTTTGAATT
>JAGPEW010000203.1 GCA_018056825.1 Candidatus Sordicultor aquaticus | reverse complement strand
TGGAAGCCATTTCTTTCTAAGATACTATGAGCCTGGGGTTGATTTTCTACTTGGATGACCAAAACTGCTTTTTCCCCGCTCTTGATTACAAATCCGTAGGCATCTTCAATATTAATTTGATTTTCAGATAGAGTTTGTGCTACTCGATGTAACCCTCCTGGCTCATCATTCATTACTACGGCAATGACCTCTTGCAGGTAAACCGGAAAATTATTATTACGAAGTAGGTCAAAAGCTTTTTGGGTTCCATTGGCTAAAATTTTAATCACTCCAAACCCATTAGCGCTAGAAATAGTGATAGCCCGAACGTTAATGTTTTCCTGGGAAAGAAGACGAGTAATTTTCTCGATTCTTCCTGGTTTGTTCTCAGCAAAAATGGAAAGCTGGCGAGCCATTTTATTTCCTCCTTTTTTATAATGGACGGCGGTCAATCACTCTTTGAACTTTTCCCTCTGGGGTAGGTATGCTTCCTGGCTCTACTAAGACAACTTCTGGAGTTACAAGAATTTCTGAGTGGAGCTCGGATTGGATTCTTTCTCTCAACCTGGCTAATTTTTGCAAATCACCGGAAAAAAGCTCTGGTTTTATTTCCACTTCTATTATCATTTTATCTCGATAGTCTTCTCTTGCTAAAATAATTCGGTAGTTGTTGCCCACTTCAGGGTTACTCATTAACACTTTTTCTATCTGCATGGGGAAGATATTTACCCCCCGGAAGATAAACATATCATCAGTTCTTCCCTGAATACGGGAAATACGTCGGTGGGTTCTACCACAAGGACACGGCTCCTCTAAAAGAAAAGTTAAGTCACCGGTTCGGTAACGGATAAGAGGAGTAGCATCTCGATAAATAGTGGTAAGAACTATTTCTCCCACTTCTCCAGGAGGGGTAGGAGAGAGGGTCTGGGGGTTAAGTATTTCTAAAATATAATAATCTTCCCACAAATGCATTCCTTCTTGAAAAACACACTCAAAAGCTACTCCTGGTCCATTTACCTCTGATAATCCATAAGAATTGTAAGCTTTAGCTCCATAAATTTCTTCTATACGGCGTCGAGTCTCTTCGCTGTGGGGTTCAGCTCCTAAAAGCATGATGTGAATGTTGAAATCCTGACGAGGGTCTAAGTCTTCGGCTTTAATTAGTTGAGCAAGAAGAAGGGCATAACTAGGAATGATGTGAATCGCTGTGCTTTTAAAAAATTTCAAAAACCAGATTTGTCTTTTACTGTTTCCTGTACCTATAGGGATGGTAAGAGCTCCTAATCTTTCTGCTCCATAGTGCATACCTAAACCTCCAGTAAAAAGTCCGTAGCTCATCATATTCTGAAAAACATCGTTTTTCCTCATTCCTACAGCGTATAGAGAACGAGCTACTTGATTAGTCCACCGGTCTAAATCTGAAGCGGTGTAATATATTACTGTGGGAGTACCAGTGGTTCCAGAAGAAGAATGGAGGCGCACAACTTCTTCTAAGGGTACAGCTAAGAAATCAAAAGGGAAACCTTCTCGTAAATCTGCTTTAGTAGTAAGAGGAATAACTTTTAAATCTTCAGGAGACTTGATTTTTTCTGGGTCTATTTGGTTGCGAGCAAAAAGGCGGCGATAAAAACTGGTTTTTTGGGCGTTAATTATGGTTTTTTGGAGTCTTTCCGCTTGTAATAAAAATAGTTCCTCCCGGGGCATAGTTTCTGATTGCTTTTCCCAGTACAATTTTTTTCTCTCCTTTTTTATTTTGTTAACGTATAATGAACTAAAGGTAATTATATCCTAGCATGACTTTACTACTCATTTAACTAAAATCCTTCAAAACCCTTTAGAATCAAAGGTTACAGAAAATGCTATCTGTATAAACTAAAAATCATAGTTGTTTTGTAATCAAAGTTTCATAAAGTTTCTGAAGCTCTGGTTATCTTAGCTCAAGTTTTGTCTCCTTTTCTGGTTTGCCTTTTAAGCTGGTAATAGTGATTATCTCTGCTTGTCTTATTTTCAGTTAATTGGTCAATTAAAGACTCAATAGTCATATTGTAGCTAGCATCACAGGCTTTCTTCCCGATAACCTGGGAAAAAAGCAAACCGATTAAGCAGATGAAGGTATGTACCTTGATCTTTTGATCGGCCCAGTGATACTGGGGGTAAACGGCATTATGATAAAAATTTTCCAGGTGTTTGAAAAGGCGTTCAATGTTACTCTGACCATGATAGGCAGCAATGATTGCTTCCGAGGACCAGTCATCCCTACAGGTGACCAGTAATTTCTTGCCCAAAAGATTTTCCCTGACCCATCGGTATTTGTGGTTAGCTATTTCCCAGTCAAGGTCAAAATGACCCTCACCTTTATCAGTAATGAAAACGCTATGTAGAACCGGGGACGGTTCTCTGTTTGATAATACTCCACTGATATTATAATATGCTAAGAGTGGAGTTAATTTTTTATGCCAAGAGTAGTCAGAATTAAAAGCCAAAGTAATATCTATCATATAATGATAAGGGGCAGCAATCAGCAAGATATTTTTACTGATGATGAGAAATTTCTAGCCCTTCTTTACGACTATCGGCAAAAGATTGATTTGGCAATATATGCTTAGTGGCTGATGGGTAATCAGGTTCATTTATTATTGCCTCTTACCCCCTATAGTAGTTTTCGGGAGGATATTCATAAGCAAAAGATGGTTAAAGTTGACTGGGCTTTATCCTTATTGGATCCAGATAACAATAGAGCGATTAAGAAATTTGATAAATTTAATTAGGGAATAAATCAAGACCAAGGTCTGGAGATTACCAAAGTAAAGAAAACTTTAGCTGACCAATTGGTCAGGAAGTGGGTATTAGATAAATAGGGAGTAGAATTAGCTTTACTTCAT
>JAGPEW010000202.1 GCA_018056825.1 Candidatus Sordicultor aquaticus | reverse complement strand
TTACTATTTTTAATTTTAGTTTTTATTATGGTTTTTTTTATTTCTCCTTTGGTTTTTTCTCAGGAAATTCCTCTGGTTTTACCTAAAATCACCATAGAGGCAGGAGAAGCAAGCCAACCTCAAGAATTAGTTTTATCTTTACAAATTTTGCTTCTTCTCACTATTTTAAGTTTAGCTCCGGCTATTTTAATTATGGTTACTTCTTTTACTCGCATCGTAGTAGTTTTAGGTTTTGTGCGTAACGCTTTGGGCTCTCCCCAAATCCCTCCTACTGCAGTAGTGATAGGTTTATCTTTATTTCTAACTTTTTTCATTATGGCTCCCACTTTTAGCCAAATTCAGGACAATGCTTTATCTCCTTATCTGGCTGGTAGTATTACTCAAGAAGAAGCTATGCACCGAGGAGTGAATAGTTTGCGGGATTTTATGTTTCGCCAAACTCAGGAGAAAGATTTAGCTCTTTTGGTTTCTTTTGCTAATCTTCCCCGTCCTCAGATGAGAGATGATATTCCTACCCACGTTCTTATTCCCGCTTTTATTTTAAGTGAGCTGAGAGCTGCTTTTACTTTAGGATTTTTAATTTATATCCCTTTCTTGGTTATTGATATGGTAGTAGCCAGTATCTTGATGTCTATGGGAATGATGATGCTCCCTCCGGTGATGATTTCTTTGCCTTTTAAATTACTCCTTTTTGTTTTAGTAGATGGTTGGGATTTGATTACTCGGGGGTTGACACTTAGTTTCCGATGAAAGGAGGAAAACGATGAGTGAAGAATTGTTGTTAGAAATAGGCAAAGAAACACTCTTGGTAGTCTTAAAATTATCTTTACCCATTTTGGGAGTAACTCTGGTCGTAGGGATTATCATAAGTATTTTTCAAGCGGTAACTCAGATTCATGAATTAACCTTGACTTTTGTTCCTAAAATTTTAGCTACTATTCTGGTGATTGCCATTTTAGGTTCTTGGATGTTACACACTCTTTTAGATTTCACCAATAATCTTTTTTGGAATTTACCTCTGTTTTTGCGCTAGCTTATGGATTTTAATTTTCTTCTGTCTCATTTTCTCACCCTTCTCTTGGTATGGATGAGACTTTTAGGGCTTTTTCTTCTTGCTCCAGTCTTTAACAGTCCTCTTATACCTGTTTTAACTAGAATTGGTCTTTCCTTCCTTTTGGCGATAGTCTTGCTTCCCTCTATTAATCCTAGTGCTTTCACTTCTCTAGATGGTTATTATCTTTTGGCACTTATTTCTGAAATTTTGGTGGGGTTGGTATTAGGATTATTGTCGGGATTGGTTTTTTCCTGTATTCAAATTGCTGGTGAAGTAATAGATTTCCAAATGGGTTTTAGCTATGCTAATATAGTAGACCCTCTTTCTAACATAAGTTCTTCAGTGATGGGACAATTTTATTTTTTACTGACTATAATCTACTATCTGGGTATAGGAGGGTATCGCCTTACCTTACAAGGCTTAGTGCGTTCTTTTTCTCTCATTCCTGTGGGGGGATTTAAGATGAGCTTAGATATTTCTACATCGTTTGTGGATTTGATGGGGGAGGTGATGGTCGTTGCTCTTGAATTGGGGGCGCCGATTATTGCCACTCTTTTTTTGTCTAATTTGACTTTAGCTATTATTTCTCGAGCGGTTCCCCAGATGAATGTTTTTATTGTGGGATTACCCCTTAATATTGGCTTGGGTTTATTTATGAGCTTGATGATTCTTCCTTACTTTTTATCCTATGTTGATGAAATAGTGAATCTTTTTTTGCGCAGCTTTTTCCAGATATTTGCTCCTTGAGGTGCAGTAAATTTGGCATAATTTTTTATCCTAAAAGTAAAAACAAGTTATAGAATGTAAAAAGGTTAAGATATGCCACCTCAGCAGGATAAAACTGAACAACCTACGCCTCGCCGACGGGAGGAATTGCGCCAAAAAGGGAATGTTCCTATTAGTGTGGATTTTACAAGTAGTGTGAACTTTATTGTCCTTTTTCTTGTGGCTCTTTTTATTTTACCTTCCTTAAGCAAGGAAATGATGAATTTAATGGAAGAAATATGGACAGGCAATTACTACTTAAAAGAAGTAGATTGCCAGTGGGTTTCCCACCTGTATCAAATTGGTCTTAGATATTTTATCCAAGCATTACTTCCTTTGATAGCAGTAGCTTCGGGTTTAGCTTTATTTTTAGGTTTTTTGCAAACTGGTTTTACGATATCGGGAGAAAAGCTGAAACCCAAATTTGACTATATTAACCCGATACGAGGGTTGGAAAGACTTTTTTCTTTACGTATTGCAATGGAAGCTTTAAAAATATCCATTAAAGTTTTTTTAGGGATAGTATTGGCTTATGTCGTGGTGAAAGAAGCTCTACCTCGTCTTGCTGACCTGATTTATATGGATATTCCTGCCGGATTGAAAACTGTAGAGGATATAACTCAAAGATTAGGACTTTATCTGGGAGGTTTGTTTTTGGGAGTAGGTTTTTTTGATTTTTTTTATCAGCGTTTTGAATACGAGAGAAACATAAAGATGACTAAAGAAGAACTAAAAGAGGAATATCGAAGAACTGAGGGAGACCCGATAATAAAATCCCATATTCGACGTCGTCAACGGGAGATAGCCCGCCGGAGGATGATGCAAGAAATTCCCAAAGCTCAGGTGGTCGTAACTAACCCTACTCATATTGCTTGTGCTCTTCGCTATGAACGAGGGAAAATGAGAGCGCCAGTTTTGGTAGCTAAAGGGCAGAGATTAATGGCCGAAAAAATTAAAGAAGTGGCTCAAGAAAATGGAGTCCCTATAGTGGAGAATAAGAAAGTAGCCTGGGAGCTCTACCGTCACTGTGACATAGGACAAGAG
>JAGPEW010000201.1 GCA_018056825.1 Candidatus Sordicultor aquaticus | reverse complement strand
GTATAAAAGATACCTTATCAGAGCTGAAAAAAATGGGTATCCAGCTGAAAATCATTACCGGGGTTAACAAATTTGTCGCTACCTATGTTGCTTCCTCCGTGGATATAGAGACTACCAAAGTTTTGAACGGAGAAGAGCTTGACACTTTGAGCGACGAGGCTCTTCTCCGTTCAGCTGAAGCAGTCAGTGTCTTCGCTGAGGTAGATCCTCGCCAGAAACAGCGAATTGTTATTGCTTTAAAGAGAATAGGTAATGTAGTTGGTTTCATGGGTGATGGGATTAATGATGTTTTAGCACTCCACGGTGCTGATGTGGGAATATCAGTAGATAGTGCTGTGGATGTAGCTAAAGAAGCTGCCGATTTTGTTCTTCTCCAGAAAGACCTGGGAGTTCTCAAAGAAGGAGTAACCCAGGGAAGAAGAATTTTTGCTAACACACTAAAATATGTCTTCATGGCCACTAGCGCTAACTTCGGGAATATGTTCAGCATGGCTGTGGCTTCTCTTTTTCTTCCTTTTCTTCCCCTCCTTCCTAAACAGATTCTCCTCATCAATTTGCTCACTGACCTTCCGGAGATGACCATCGCCTCCGACCAAGTAGATAAGACCTATGTTGAGGCTCCACACCGCTGGGATATCAGTTTCATCCGCCGTTTTATGAGTACTTTCGGTCCGTTGAGTTCCCTCTTTGATTTTGCTACATTTGGGTTACTCTTTCTCATGAAGGTTGATCAAGCTCTTTTCCGAACAGGATGGTTTGTAGAGTCGGTGCTCTCTGCCGCCATAGTAATTTTTGCTCTTCGTACCCGCCTTCCTTTTTTCCGTAATGCGCCGGCAAGAGCCCTAATAATTGCTTCAATTTTTGTCATAGTTTTGGTTCTCTGGTTACCATATTCTTTTATGGCACCAATAATGGGGTTTGCTCCTCTACCTCCCCGATTACTTCTGAGCATTGCTGGAATAGTAGTAGCCTACTTCTTCTCTGCCGAGCTTGCAAAGCGCTTTTTCTACTGTCAAAGGGGTTAATTAAATATCGCGAGCCTTACCTTTTTGCAAAATATTATAATCACTTTTCAAGTTTTGGGTAATTTAGCAGGCTTCGTGGGATACTATACGATTTCCGGCTATTTCTTTTTAGCTTGCAAAGATAAACTGGACGTTATAATTTATGATTTATGATAAAATTTGTTTATGACTAAAAATTACTCCTTTTCTTTTAGTTTAATCACCCTAACCGTTATCATTTTTGTTTCCACCGTGTCTATTTTTGGCTATTTAGGATACCATTCCTCTATTCAGCACTCCATCGATCAAGCTTTTGACGCTATGCAAACTATTACTTACCTCACTCAACAAAATATTTCCCAGGCTATGGAAGAAAAAACAACCGAACTTTCATTGTTAAGTGAAATGTTAAAAGAAAATAAAATAGAGCCTTATCTAATAAGTTATTTACTCCAATCTTTTGATGATGCCATATTAGTGCTCAATCGAGAGGGAATAGTGATAAAGGCTTGGCCTGAAAACCGAGAAATATTAATAGGAGAAAACTTTAGTCGTAGAGAATACTTCCAAAAAACCCGAGAATCTCTAAAGCCATATTTAAGTGGTAACATAAGAACTGCCGTGGATAGTAATGCCATATCTTATAGTATGCCTATAGCTGAAAATGGAGAATTTCAAGGAGTAATAGTAGGAGGAATTAATTTAGAGAAAGGAAACATCAGAAAATTCGTTTCTTCTACTCAATTCCTCAAAACTGGAAAGATTGTTATTTTGGATCAGGATAATAATATCCTCCTTTCTACTAATTCAGAAAATATTGGGAAAAAATTTCCTATTATTGACCTAAAAAGTCAATCTCCACTGATAAAACGTTTCCAAGGAGAAGATTATCTAATGTGGATGGAAGAAATTCCCCAATCTTCATGGAAAGTAGTAGCTAGTGTTCAGATGGAGGAAATTTTAAGCTATCCCCGAAAAACTTTAAAAACCAGTGGAATGTTAGGAATAATAATTCTTGCTAGTACTATATTCATTGTTTATTTACTACTTAAGAGATTGCTTCAGCCTCTTTCTCGCCTTTCTTCTGTAGCCCAAAAATATGCTCAAGGAGATTATTCTATTTCACCTCTTGTAACCGGTCCTCAAGAAATAGCTCAGTTATCAAGCACACTAAATTATATGCGTCAAGCCATAGAAGAAAGAGAAAGGTTACTTCTCAAAGAACGAACTTACCTTAGTACTTTGCTCAATCAAATGAATCAAGGAGTATTGGTATTAAATCCAGAAGGAATTTTAGTGTTCGTTAATCCTCAGACGATAAAACTCACTGGATATTCAGAAGAAGAGCTGATTGGAAAAGAGGTTAGTGAATTATTTCCCTCTGGAGAAAAAGAAAAAGTATTATATATTTGCAAAAGTAGTAACAAAGAAGACAAAAAGGCAGAAAGGGCTCATCTTCTATCATCAGAGAGAAAAGTAATCTCTGTGCTTCTTTCCACCAGCCCCCTAATTATAGAAGAAGAAATAATGGGAACTTTAGTGGTAATTACTGATCTTCGGGAAATAGAGAAAAAAGAAGAAGAATTAGAAGAAGCTTTAGAAGAGATCAAGACCCTCAATCAAGAATTAGAAGAGCGAACTCAAGAATTGGAAATCACTTTAGCTAAATTAGATTTAAAGCTTTTGGAAACAAGTCAAGAAAAAGAAGTAGCAGAAAAGATGGCCATTACCGACTCACTTACTCACCTTTTTAATCGGGGTTTTTTTGAAAAGAACTTTCCTCAAGAATTCAGAGCTGCTCAATTAAACAATTGTCCTCTTTCTATAATCATAGCCGATATTGACCTGTTCAAAAAGATA
>JAGPEW010000200.1 GCA_018056825.1 Candidatus Sordicultor aquaticus | reverse complement strand
AATATCTTCCTGAGTAACAAAAATAGGAGGATCATAACTTAAAAGAAACGCTCGATTACCTCCTTCTTTGATCAGCCGGTTGCCCCATTTATCATTCTCTTTCAATCTGCCAGTAGGACTCAACAGCCCTTCTCCTAAAAAACAAGCCAAAGCATCAATTAAGCCAGTGCCGCATATCCCTCGAGGAGCTAAATCGCCAATGGTATAAATTTTTATATCTCCATCTTTTATCTCTACCGCTGATATCGCCCCCAAGGTAGCACGAGTCCCATATTTAATCTGTGCTCCCTCAAAAGCAGGACCAGCTGCTGTTCCACAACAAAAAATCTTTTCTCCATCTATTAAAACAATTTCTCCATTAGTCCCTATATCCACATAAAGAGTTAAGCCTTTCTTCTCCGTTAAATCAAAAGCTGCTATTCCAGATAAAATATCTCCTCCCACATATCCAGCCAGAGAGGGAAACAAATAAACCTGAGCTTCGGGATTGGCCATTATTTTAAGTTCTCGAGCATCGAGCACTTGCTCTTCTCTGAAAACTGGAGTGTAAGGAGCTACTCCAATAGAAAGAGGAGAAATACCCAAAAAGATATGTTCCATTATGGTATTACCAGCTAAAGTAACGACAAAAATTCTTTCTAGGTTTTTACTTACCTTCTCGCAGGCTTCCTGAGTTAAATCGTTTATCGTCTGCAATAACACCTCTTGCAAACGATAAAGGTTATGAGGGTCATCCTGAATAGCGCGGAGACGAGATATAACGTCTGCTCCAAACTGAGTTTGCCTATTTAAGGCTCCTAAACGATGAAGAGAAGCGCCGTTTGTTAGGTCTACCAGCTCTCCCCCCACAGTAGTAGTGCCTAGGTCAAAAGCCATTCCTAAAAAAGACTTATCAGAAGGAAGTTTATTAATATACCGGATTTTTTCTTCATCACTTATGACTTCAAACTGTGTCTCTCTTTCTTCCCCGAGCTGAGAGAGATGAGAGAGAGAAGCTAAAGACCACTTTTTACCTTCTCCTTGTACTTGAGAAGCCAGAATTTCTTGCAGAGAAGACACTCCATCTACAGGTGGTTTTACCACATTTACTTCTATTTGCTGAATAGGCAGTTCTTCTCGTTGAGCCTCTTGGGTTTTTACCATCACTTCTACTTGAGAGGTAAGAGAAGGAGAAACATCTACTTCTATTTCCCCATACACCTCTACCTGACAAGCCAAACGGAAGCCCTCTTTGATTTTTTCCTTGAGATGTTTTTCCTCTAAAGAATTAGGAGAAGATATTTCCTCTCCTTTAATTTTCACCACACATTTTCCACAAGACCCCATGCCTCCACAGTAGGAATTTATTTCCATTCCCTCTCGCTGCAAGGCTTCCAGCAGATTTTCTCCTCTTTTTACTTCCCAAACTCGATTCAGAAAGGGAACTTTTATGAATGGCATTTTGGTATTTATCTATCCTCTTTCTTCTTAAAACCTTTCCAAAACTTTCAAGAATATCTTTTTCTTTACTATCAAGTTAGTTTATCATTTTTGTCAAGAAGAGCCTACCAAAGACTACAGGGATAATGAATTTCCCTATCGCCCCTTTTTTGCCATTTCTAAATTCTTTTATCAGAAATCTAAACTATTATTGATCATCTCCAGAAAGACAGAGCGACCTATGGTGTAGAAAACAAAGAGGAATACTCTTCTTTATAATCCCCCGAAGAAAACGAAAGATAAACTATCATGAGACCCATAAAGGTAAGACACACTCTGAGTATAGAGGTTAGATGATAAGTTATACTGAAAATAACCTCTATGAAGAGGAAGAAGCATGAAATCAAAAGAAATAGACCACAGAAGAAAAAGCGGCCATAGTGTTAGAAGGTCTCAAGATGCAAAAGGAGGGGCAGAAATCTGTAGAGAACAAGAGATAACTCAGGCTTCGTACTACAAATGGCAGGATAAGTTCGCAGATGTGGAACCAGAGCTTTTACTAATAGTAACTCTGATGAAGCCAGATACCAGGCAGAAATAGAGAAATTACAAAAAATAATTGATAAACAAGCAATCCAAATTGAGATATTAAAAAAACGGAAGGGATCTAAGGAGAAAGTAGAAGCAGTGGAAAGGCTGAGAAAGGAAGGGTATCCTTTAGGACATGATAATCCCAAATTTATTTATAGTCGTTGGACTCAGATGTTTTAGAGAGAGGAAGGAGATCGCAAAAATGGCTCTACAAATTTTCTGGTGGCCCAACGGGGAATTGAACCCCGGCTTGCGGATTGAGAGCCCGCCGAACTAACCACTATTCTATTGGGCCACACCTTTATTATATTTCCTCAGAAAGACACTGTCAACGCCTACCCCATGTTTCCACTAAAAGCAATCTTCTAGCTCGACAGCCATAAATCTACAGAGAATAGAGTTCACTTACCGTACATTTCTATTAAATAACTACTTTAAGCCATCCTCCGTCTACATAGTAAGTAGAACCTACACAGTAACTGGCACAATCAGAAGCTAAGAAAACAAAAAAGTTAGCCAGCTCTTCCGGGGTAGCAAATCGACCAATAGGAGCATTATCTTTAGCTATCTTATCTAAATATTCTTCAGGAGTTATACCTTTTTCTCTACTCACAATACCTGCTGTTTTATCCCAGTCAGGGGTGCGAATGAGACCAGGGTTGATGGAATTTACTCTGATGTTATCTTTAATCACTTCATTAGCTAAACACTTAGAGAACATAGCCAGGGCAGCTTTAGTTACGTTATAGATGGGCTCATAGTCTAAAGGTTGACGAGCACAAATAGAAGCATTATTTATTATTACTCCTCCTCCTCGCTTTCTCATAAAAGGAATTAAAGCTCGAGACATCCTTACTGCTGC
>JAGPEW010000199.1 GCA_018056825.1 Candidatus Sordicultor aquaticus | reverse complement strand
AAAATAAGGAGCAGAAACCAAGATTATAACTAACGCTTGAATGATTAAAGAAAGGTCCAATGGCACTTTGGTAACTCGAGTCATAGTCATACCTCCGGCTCGGAGCATCCCAAAAAGAATAGAAGCCAAAACACAGCCCCCGGGGTGAAGTTTGCCTACTAAGCTAACTGCAATTCCATCCCATCCATATCCGGGAGAAAACCCATCTACAAAACGGCCATGCACTCCCAGTATTTCTCCTCCACCACCTATACCAGCAATCAAACCACTCAATAGAAAAGCTAATATTTGACGGTTTTTTATAGCTATACCTCGATTCTCTGCTACTTCAGGGTTTAACCCCACCGCTCGAATCTGAAAACCTAAATAAGTGTGAAAAAGAAAAAAAGATACCAAAAGAGCTAGAAATAAGGAGATAAGGAAAGAAAGAGAAAGTTGAGTAGGGGGAAGAATTTTGGGAAGAAGGGCAGTTTGGGCCACAGGCTCAGTTTGGGCTACCCAACCGGGAGCTTTAAAAGGATAGTTGACCAGATAACTGGTAAGATAAGAAGCGATATAGCTCATCATCATAGTAGTAATAACCTCATGAGCCCCTAAGTAAACTTTTAATAGAGCGGGAATTAATCCCCACAATGCTCCCATTGCCCCTCCTAAAAGAAGAGAAAGAGTAATATGCAGTGGTGCAGGAAGCCCAGAGAAATATACTCCAGCTAAAGCCGAAGCCATAGCTCCCATAAGAAATTGTCCTTCTACTCCAATATTGAAAATTCCGGCACGGAAAGTGAGAAGAAAAGCTAAAGCAGTAAAAAGAATGGGAGTAGCTTGAGTGAGAGTTTGCCCCCAAGCATTTCTACTACCAAAAGCCCCTCGGAAAAGAGCAGAAAAAGCCACCAGAGGTGAATAACCAGAGAATAATAGAAGCAGAGCCCCGATAAAAAAAGCCAATAAAATAGCTATAATTTCTGGCAGAATGGAAAAACGAGAAGGAGATTTCTTAAGCGAGAACTTCATCTATGCTTTTTCCTCCCATAAGGAGACCGAATTGATATTCATCACTTTCCGGAGAAAGCTCGCCCATAATTTTACCCTCATACAGCACTAAGACTCTATCGCTTAAAGAACGAATTTCGTCGAGGTCGGCAGATATGAGAATTACACCTTTGCCCTGGTTCTTAATCTCCAGCAACTTATTTCTCAGATATTCAGTGGCGGCTATATCTAAACCTCTTGTGGGTTGAGAAGCCACAAGAAGAACCACGTTTCCTGATAGTTCTCGAGCTAAAACCACCTTCTGTTGGTTTCCCCCACTTAAATTTTTTACCAATGCATCTTCACCTGGAGCATCTATTTCAAATTCCTCAATTTTCTGAGAAGAAAACTGTTTTAGAAAAGAATGATTAAAAGTAAACCTTCCTTTTACAAAAGGAGGCTGGTCTTCAAAACCGATTATCAAGTTCTCCCAAACTGTAAAATCACCTATTACTCCCCTCCGCAAACGGTCTTCGGGAATGTGAGCAATACCCCGTTTAATTCGCTCTTTGGGAGAGAAAAAGGTAATATCTTCCCCCTGGAAAAAGATTCTTCCTTTTTGGGGTTTTATTAAACCTACCATCAGCTCAGCTAATTCTTTTTGCCCGTTTCCTTCCACCCCAGCGATGCCTAAAATTTCCCCGGTATGGAGAGTGAAATTAATGTCCTGCAGAGCAACTTTCTTTTTTTCTCCTGAAGTAGCTATGTCTTCCAGCTTCAAGATGATTTCTTCCCCCGGTTCCCTCCCTCGAGGGAGGGAAAATAATACTTTCCTCCCCACCATCATTTCTGCTAACTTTTCAGGAGTAGCTTCCTCAATAGGTAGAGTACCTACTTTTCTCCCCTTCCTCAAAACAGTAACTCTATCGCAGACTGCAAATATCTCCTTCAACTTATGAGAAATAAAGATTATGGTTTTCCCCTCTTTTTTAAGACTTCGGAAAGTATTTATTAACTGGTCTACTTCCTGAGGAGTGAGGATAGTAGTGGGCTCATCGAAAATAAGAATTTCTGCTCCTCGATAAAGAATTTTCAGAATCTCTATCCTCTGCTGAGAGCCTAAAGAAAGCTCTCCGGTTTTAGCTCTCAGGTCTATCTCCAGGTTGGCTACCGTCAGAAGTTTTTCCAGTTTTCGGAGAGTTTCTCTTTCGTCCAAGGATAAAGTTTTCTTGATTTCCTTTCCCAGGACGATATTTTCCCATACTCGAAAAGAAGAGACGAGAGTCAAATTTTGGTGTACCATCCCAATACCATATTTAATAGCAGTATGAGGAGAGTCAATTACCACTTCTTTTCCTCGTATCAGTATCTTCCCCTCATCGGGGCGGTAAAGCCCGTAAATAGTGCTCATAAGAACCGACTTTCCCGCCCCATTTTCTCCTAATAATCCGTGAATTTCCCCTTCTTCTATTTCTAAATCAATATGGTCGTTAGCTAAAACCCCAGGAAAACTCTTAGTGAGACCAATAGTTTGTAATATCTCAGGCATTTCAACCGCCAAATTCTTCCGGACGAGGAACTTTTATTTCTCCTTTGCTGATTTTTTCTTTAGCCTCTTCAACCTTTTGCATCACTTCAGAAGGTATTTCTACTTGGTGCTCAAAATTAAAAGTTTTCTCCCAAAAAGGTTGTTCTTCAGGAAGACGACAATTGCCAATCCATCCCTCAGCTACTCCTTTTTCTACAATTCCTCCCTGAAAAGTGCCATCAAAAGCGGATTTAATGGTTTCATATACAGCAACATCTACTCTTTTAGTTTCGCTAGCAATAATATGGCCTCCCAAGTAGCATTGACAGGCGTCTACTCCCATTGCATATACACCTTTTTCTTTTGCTGCCTCCAGTGCTCCTAATC
>JAGPEW010000198.1 GCA_018056825.1 Candidatus Sordicultor aquaticus | reverse complement strand
GGTGCCGATGTGGTTAAAGTATTTCCAGCTGGAAGTTTAGGCCCAGGTTATATTAAGGAATTAAAAGGGCCTTTCCCTCAAATTAAACTCTGCCCCACCGGAGGAGTAAACTTGGATAATCTTTCCACTTTCTTAAAAGCAGGAGCCAGTTGTGTGGGGGTGGGAGGAGCATTGGTGAAAAATGAATTTATTCGAGAGAAAAAGTGGGAAGAACTGAAAAAACTGGCCAAGCAATTCAAAGAAGCAGCTCAAAATGGCTAATCAGCCCACAGACCAACTTTCGCTTGACGAGCTTCTCTTTCCAGTTGCAAGAAGCGTTCAGCATATTTTACATTAGGAGGAAAGGTGGCCACTCGGGCATAACCGTTGGCCACCAACCATTCATTAACCATTAAATCATCCACATAAACGTAGGCTAAAATTCGCCCATAACGGTCTCGCTCTTCCACATCCAATTCCAGCCGTACTCTTTTTCCTTCTACTAGCCGACGATTAGCTTCATAGGCTTCTTGAGCATAGTATTCTACCTCTTTTTGAGGGTGGTGAAGTTCGGGAGTGTCTACTCCAATATAGCGTACTTTTTCTCCGTTAGCTAACTCTATAGTATCTCCATCTATAACTCTGGTTACAAGGTAAGTACCTTCTTTTTCACTTTGGAAATAAAAAAAGAGAAAAAGGATAATTATTAAATAATATAGCCACCTATTTTTGGAAGAGCTAAACTTACGTTGTTTTCTTCTCATACTACTCGATAGAGGGGCTCTTCTCCCTGTAAAACTCGGATGACATTTAAGGCCGCAATCCTTCCCATTTTTATATTGGCTTCTTTAGTATGAGCAGAAACATGAGGAGTGACAATAACATTGGGAAGAGATAAAAGAGGACTCTCAAAAGGAGGCTCAAAACTCAAAACATCTAAAGCCGCTCCTTTAATCCTTTTCTCTTGCAAAAATCGGTAAAGAGCTTCTTCATCTATCAATTCTCCTCGAGCAGTATTGATGAGAAAAGCTTCTTCTTTCATCAAGGATAACAACTTCTCTCCCACCATTTTTTCCGTATCTTTAGTTAAGGGAGCATGAAGGCTAATAAAGTCTGCTCTTTTAAATAAATCTTCAAGAGAAACGGAAACAAATTCTTTATCTTCCACTAAGGGGTCATAATAAATCACTTTCATTCCAAAACCCTGGCCTCTTTTTCCTACTTCTTTGCCGATACGCCCCAAACCTACTATACCCAAAACTTTATCTTCTAATTCCACCCCCAGAAAAGGAGAACTCCAGACTTTATTTTTTACCTGCTCTAAAAGGGTGGGCAACCCTCGAGCCGAAGCCAGAATTAAAAGAAGAGCCATATCCGCTACCGATTGGGAGTTAGTACCAGGAGCATTGGCTACCACTACTTTATGTCTTTTGGCTGCTTCTAAATCGATGTTATCCACTCCCACACCATGTTTAGAAACCACCCGGAGGTTAGAACAGCGAGAAAAAACTACCTCTCCTATCCGGTCCACTCCTACAATCACTGCTTCTGCTTCTCCAATAAGTTCTGCTACTTTTTCCTCTTTCTCCGGATCGGTATTTTTCTTAAACACCACCTCCAAGCCAGCTTTATTCAATAGCTCTCGAGGCTCATCTGACCCTTGAGAAAAAGAACGGGCTAGTACCACTACTTGACTCATTTTTCTTCCTCCCTAAAGTTAACCTGCACTGGACCTCTGCCCTCTCCCGCTTCAAAGTATTCTCGGCGAGAAAATCCCAAGCTTCGAGCAAAGATATTAGCAGGGAATTTTTCTATCATAGTATTATATTTATAAACTGTATCATTATAAAATTGACGAGCATAAGCAATTTTATCTTCGGTTTCAGAAAGTTCCTTTTGCAAACTCTGGAAATTCTCATTGGCCTGTAAAGTAGGATAGGCTTCTACCACAGCAAATAATTGCCGCAAAGCCCGAGTTATACCTTCTTCCGCTTCTCCTCGCTCTTGCGGAGTTTGAGCTCCCATAGCCATTTGCCGAGCTCGAGTGACATTTTCTAACACTTCCTTCTCATGAGAAGCATATCCTTTGACCGTTTCCACCAGGTTCGGGATGAGGTCATAGCGCCGGCGAAGCTGCACCTCTATCTGCGACCAGCTGTTATCCACCCGATTTTTGTACACCACTAAACGATTGTAAAGAACAATGAGATAAATTACCAAAACTACTACTATTAGTAAAATTATCCAGACCATCTATATTCCTCCTTTCAACCTGCTCTGGAGCTTCCTCCTCCACCGCCTCCTCCTCCACCATGAGAAAACCCTCCTCCCACGGAAGTGGAGGTAGAAACTGCCTGGCGTAAGTGAGCTAAATTTTCCATCCGGTTAGAAAAATTATCTAATTGAGACAAACCATCGAGAGAAGCTAAAGTAAAAGTCCCACCTACCGGATGATACCAGGTAGGAACTACTAAAGTCTCTCCTCTTTCTTGGGCATAGAGCTTTAGGTTTTTCAAAAGTTCTTCTGCTACTCCCAATACCACAGCATACACGAGATAGCGGTCCCAAATATGAAGTAAAAGAGATGGAGCTTCCTTCATCAAAGAAAAATCAGAAATAAACCTCCGGAAGGCTTGCCAACGCTTAAACTCCAGTGCTCCTTCCCTGCTCCATCGGCTGAGGGATTTTTGAGATAAAAAAGCGAAGAGCAAAACCAAAGGGATAAAAGGTATAACCAAAAAAGCTCCCCAAAAGCTATTTTCTGAAGTTAAAGCAAAGAAGACATAAAATATGGATATTCCAGTGTAAATCATCCCTAAAACAAAGAATTGAGTTTTCTTAATCTCAGAAAGGGGGTCTAAAAGGGGAAAGAAGTGCTCCTCCCAAAAGCTCCGGGCTTTTTCTCCCCATTGTTCTATAAAAGACGAAAACTTACTTTTATCT
>JAGPEW010000197.1 GCA_018056825.1 Candidatus Sordicultor aquaticus | reverse complement strand
ATAAGAAAAAATCTTGATAAAAAGAGATAGAACAATAAGGGGGTTTACCCCCTTATAACCCCCAAAAAGTAAAAGAAAAGAACAAAGACTTAAAAAGCAAATAAACAAAAACTACTGATGGGAAAATATCCACCAGTATGCTGGAGAAAAAGGCAGTCTGCGACGCAAGATTAAAAAAACTTAAAAAAACAAAAGACAAGAACCATAGAGAAAGACTTTGTCTTTCTCTATGCGTAACGACCTTTAGTTTTTGACTTCTGATGTAGTTTACTTTTCAAAGTTTCAATATTTTAACCAGTTTTGCGGAATACTATAAGGAGAGGATAAAAAAATAGCTTAAAGAGTAGCAAAAGAAGGTGCTTTTTTCAAGGAAGGTGCAAGAGAGATTTACTTAACTGAAGGAAAAGGTATTATTAGTTAGTTTTTCTTTTCCTCGTTTTTGGAATAAGAGAAATATCTCCTATAACTGTGGCTGATTTTACAAAGTACAAAAATGGAGCGGGAAACGGGACTCGAACCCGCGACACCCAGCTTGGAAGGCTGGCGCTCTACCATCTGAGCTATTCCCGCTCACAAATGGCATAATGATTATAAATAATGGAGTAGACTTAGTCAAGGGCCCGAGTTCCGAGAATGGTGTCAACTCATTGTAGAGTTCCTTTATTAACTTTCTTTCCATAGTTATAATTGGCTGTAGAAGCTTATTGTAACATCCTTCTATTCAGTATTTCATCACCTTATCCATCTTCTCAACTATAGGGGTCTTCCCTATGGCTCGTTTTTTATTTCCGAATATTCTTATCGGGAATCTATGGTGTTTTAGAAACTTTCCGATAGAAGATTTCAAAAGAGCAAGAGAGGGAAAGATTTGATAAGTTTTATGGTTAACTATATTAAAGTTAGGCAATACTCAATAGGAGGTTGAAAAATGAACAATATTTCTCAAGAGTTATTTTCTTTTTTGCTGGAGAGCCCCAAAATCGATAGCCATGAACACCTGCTTCCCCCAGAGCAGTTTCAAGAAAGCCCGGATATTCTTTTTTCTATTTTGGAACGGAGTTATCTATCCTGGATTCTATCCGGGACTACAGGAAAAAGTTTTAATCTAACTAGAGAAGAGTTATTATCCCAACTTAAAACCATTCCGGCAAGTTCCTTTTACCGCTATCTAATCCGAGCTTTTCAGTTTATGTATGAATTCCAGGATAACTCCCTCCGCCAAGAGAACTGGGAAAGTCTCTCTCGGCAAATTAGAGAAAACTATGAAAAAGGCGATATAGTAAAACGATGGTTACTCGACCGACTAAATATTCAAAAAATTGTTCTTGATCGCTATTGGGTAGTAGGAGATTTTCAAGTAGATAGAGAAATTTTTTCTCCTGTTTTACGCTTAGATCCTTTCTTTTTTGGTTACAACCGAGAAGTTCGAGACCACGATGGCCAAAGCCCCTATTTTTATGCTGACCGAGAGGGAATCAAAGTAGAAACTTTTGGTGAATATTTAAGTTTGATTGATCACGTTCTCCAAAAAGGAATAAAAGAGGGTATTTCCGCATTGAAACTTGCCATTGCTTATGACCGGGGGCTCTCTTTTAAGAAGGTAACCCGGGAGAAAGCCGAAGTAGCTTTTTATCGAGCAGCAGGAGAAGAAACCCCAGAGGAAATTGTTAACTTTCAGGATTTTCTTTTCCATTACTTTTTTAAAAAAGCTGAAGAATTAGGCCTTCCCATCCAAATCCACACCGGCCCGGGTAAGGCTTTTCAGACAGCTCCTTCTCTTTTAGGGCCAATTTTTGAAGAATACCGAACAGTAAAGATTTCTCTTTTCCACGGAGGATTTCCCTGGATTGGAGAACCAGGCGCTATGGCCCTTTTTTATCCTAATCTCTATTTAGATTTAGTTTGGCTTCCCCTTTTATCTCCTACTTTCTCCCGATTAGCTCTTAGAGAATGGTTAGAGACCACCGGAGGAGCTCGAATAATGATGGGGGGAGATTCCTGGAACGTAGAAGGAGCAGTGGGTTCAATATTGTTTAATCTGGAGACTATGGCTCAAGTTTTGGGAGAAATGGTAGAGAGTGGATACTTAAGTATAGTTAATGCCCAGGAAATCGGGAAAATGATTCTCTGGAACAACCCTCAAGATTTTTTTCTCTCCTCTTAGTAGAGGAGTAATTTAAGATGATACAGAAGCAGGTTGATTTTAGTGGTCATATAATTACCTATTCCTTCAGGGGTTTCTGCCCTTTTCTTTGGGGAGATTTTTTCTTTTACCTGAGGGTTTAGAAGAAGTAGTGTTTTTCTGCCGAGAAGGAATAAAAGAAGAGAAATGGTCTACATCTTCGGAGGTAACTATCCCCCAATCTTGCAAAATATGCAAAACCGCCTCTCTTTTAGCTTCTGGACCCAGGAGCTGGCCTATCATGGCTAAGGAATCTACGTTAGAAATCAGATAACCATGCTCTATCCCTTGTCGCTTTACTGCCAGCTCCAAAAGCTCATGTACTACCGGGGTTTGTGTTCCCAGTAAAATCTTACTGGCTCGAAGATGTTCCCTTTTCGAAGCCATAGAGCTTTTTCACATCCTCAATCAGTAAATCAGGTATAACTTTAGTCTTCTCAAATAAATCGCTATAGGCGTCTACCCACCTCCGCCATATTTCTCTTATCTGATCATCACCTACCGGAGCTCCTTTTTCCAAAAAACTGGTAGGTTTAGTGGCGTTTAACCACTCGGTAATGGTCTTCAATGTTTCTAAGGCAGCAAACCGCCGGTCAGCCATTTCTCGAGTATAATCTTTAATATCCATAGCAACTCCCCCTTTCAATCCTTTATTTCCTTCATTTTACTTCCTCCATATGTTTTTATCAAGAAGAACTGAAACTTTTCGAAAATCCTGCTCATTATTTAATTCTTTCTCAGTACAGAAT
>JAGPEW010000196.1 GCA_018056825.1 Candidatus Sordicultor aquaticus | reverse complement strand
ATCCAGTATCTCTTGAATTGTCTCCACCACCTCTAAAACAGATAAATCCCCCCTTAATTCTTTTAACACTTCTTCATCTAAAAGCTCATTGGGAAGAGAAATCCACTTTCTCTTCCCAGCCATTTTTTTTATCACATTTCTTTTTATTATTTTACCCCAAAAAGGTATTTTTTCTAAGAGCAACATGGGACCTTCCAATGGTATTTTTTCTAATCCCCAAAAAGGAAGAATAACTATACCTCTTTTACCTCGGTAAGCAATCTCTAAGTTATTAGAACCAGGTATGGTAACTATTAAGTCAGCTTCAGCCATAAGAGAAGAAGTTTTACCAAAAAAAGGTCTAAAGAAAGGAGGTATGGTTTTTAATTCTGGTATATCATCAAAATTATAGTGGTCGGGAAAACTTAGAGCCAAAGAGACTTCAGGATAAATTTTAGTGAGTTCTTCCCCCACTTGAAAGAAAAAAGGCAATAAATAAGGATAAAAGACTTTTCTGCTACCAGGTAAAAACAGAAAACGAGGAGAACCAAGAGGAAAAATAGGAGAAGTGGGAATAGATATAGAGGAAAAAAGTAAATCCCCCAAGAATATCTTTCTATCAAAATCAAGTTTTTCAAAATCCCTCAAGAATCGAGCCAAGTATAAGTCTATCTTGTTCAACCACTTAGAATAGCCACGATATACCCAGAGGGGAAAACCTGTTCTTCGTTTCAGTAAGACAGCATACAACAAGTCTCCTCCCAAATAAAGGATTAAGCCAGAAGAGGGAAGTTTTCCTTTTCTCAAACAAAAAGACACTGTCTCTCGAGGAGAAAATACTCTATCTACCAAGGGGTAATTTTTTACTATTTTTTCTTCCCGACCAGTGCTAAATTGGCAGGGAGGAACACAAACCCACACCCGAGGAGGAGAAGGCTGATGAGAAAGGTCGCATAAGAGGGGATACAACCAATAATATACTTCTCCCGGACTATTCACAGTTATAAGCAACAAAGAACGATCAGAGATATTCCTTCACCACCTGGACTACTTCTTCAAAAGGGTTTCCTCGATTTAACTTTTTTCTAATCTTTAAGGAGTTCTCTAGCGCCTTTTCCTGAGTTTGAGGATTATTTAATATTTTTTCTACCTCCTTTAGAAGACGAGAGGTAGAAAAGTCTTTTCCTATTAATTCCGGAGATATTTCTTCTCCCATCACAATATTGGGTAAACCTATAAAGGGTTTTCCCATCACCAATCGAGCTACAAGAAAAGTTAAGAGAGCCACTTTATAAACTATAATCTGGGGAATCCCAGCCAGAGCCACTTCTAGGGTTACAGTCCCAGAAGAAGATATAGCTAAAGCACTACCAGGTAAAATGGATAATAACTCTTTTCTCTCTTTTATAGTTACTGGAAAACCAGCCATTTCTTTTACCAAAAGTTCTTGCGCTTCTTTCGAGGCAGCAATTGCAGTAAACTCCACTATTTCCTTACTTAGGAGAAGAGGAATAAATTTTTTAACCACCGTTAGATAATTAACAATTTCCCTTTTCCGACTGCCAGGCAAAAGAACTATATTCTTATTTCTCTTAGAAGAATAGGAGATCTGAGGAATGAGATAAGTGGCAGGATGCCCCACCCACTTTACTTTCGCTCTTCCTCCCCGGAAATAATCCACTTCCCAGGGGAAAATAGTCAATATCCAATCGGCATACTGAGCAAGAAAAGAAGCTCTCTTTCTTCCCCAAGCCCATACTTGAGGAGGAACAAAATAAATCACAGGAATCTTATGCTCCCGACATAAAGAAGCCAGACGAAGGTTAAAACCAGGATTATCAAGAAGCAAAACTACATCAGGACGTTCCTTCTCTATCACTTCTTGAGATAAAGCCCAAACTTTTTTCCATTCCCGGAAAGTAAACAATGCCTCCCACAAACCCACAGTAGAGAGAGAAACTGTAGAGTAAACAAGCTGAGCACCAGCTTTCTCGCTTCTTTCTCCTCCCAGGGCTAAAATCTCTATTTCTTGGCTTTCTTGCCGAAGAAGATCAATTATTGCCCCTCCATAGTAATCACCAGAAACATCCCCAACCGAGACAAAAACCTTACTCATTTAACTAATGCCTACTACTCCTACTCCATACTCCTCTGCTTCTTTCGTTATTTTTTCCCGGTCCAAAAGAAAAGTCTTTCCTGCTTCCAGAGCAATTATTCCTCCATTTTTAAGACACTGTACAGTTCGCTCCCCTATCGCCGGGATATCAACCAAAAAACTTTGCCGGCTACGAGCCATTTTAACTACTACCACTTCTTTCCCTAGGGAAACTCCCCGCTTAATAGTCTCGTCTGTACCTTCCGCCCCCTCTAGAGCCAACACTGTCCCTTGTTTTACTACCACAGTCTGCCCAATCTCTTCATCAGCTAAAAAACGAGCAATCCGAGCTCCATAGGAAATATCTTCCCACTCCTCTTTTGATGGGTTTCTACCTGCAATCTTACCTGAGGGGGTGAGATACTCTTTCATAAAGAAAAGAGGAGAAATTATATCTACTTCTTCTTTTAATTTTTCTAAAGCAGCTTGCAAGAGAACTCCATCCTGTAATTTAGGAACGGAAAACAACTTTTTAAACTCTTCTTGAAACCTATCTTCTTCAAAAATTAAATTTTTAGGAATTTTACCTGCCAAACATAGATGGGTTATTTTTTTCTCTCGAATAACCTTCAGTATCTGAGTTAAAGATATACCATCTATCCACAGATCGGGTTTTAACCCCTCAGGAAGGGAAAAAAGCAGAGAACTTAAAACTAAAACCTCTCCTTCTTTTTTGGCTTTTTCATAAATCAAAAGAGGAATATCACCCTCACCGGCTAGGAGAAGTATCTTCTTCATCGTTATTCTTTCTCCCTTTTATCCATCGAGTGACTCCTCTTTTACTCTTTTCCCAAAAACCAAC
>JAGPEW010000195.1 GCA_018056825.1 Candidatus Sordicultor aquaticus | reverse complement strand
AGATAGGAGTGGTAGAACAAACCACCTTTCCTCGAGAAATAAAAGAAGAGTTTACTAAAGAGATAAAAAACTTAGTTCCTAATCTAAATATTGAAGTTTTTGATAGTTTGTGTGCTGAAACCGAAATGCGGCAGAGAGATTTAGTAGAAGGTATCAAACTTTATAAAATTAATAAAGTGGTAGTAGTAGGAGGAAAAAATAGTTCTAACACCAAAGCTTTATTTCTTACTGCCCAAAAATGGGGAGTAGAATCTACCTGGGTGGAAAAAGCTGAGGAACTAGAAAATGAGTATGGGGATAAGGGAGATAGAATATTAGTGGTAAGTGGAACTTCTACCCCTCATTTTTTGGTAGAGGATGTAGTAAAAAAATTACAGGCAAGGAAAGTTTATTTCTATGAAAGAGAAAATCCCAATGGTAGCTATAATAGGGAAAACAAATGTGGGGAAATCCACTCTATTTAATCATCTTTCCCGAAAAAAGATAGCCATAGTTGATTCTCACCCTGGTGTAACCCGGGACTTTTTAGAAAATGTAGTGGATATAGAAGGAAAAAAAATAAAGCTGGTAGACACTGGGGGTTTAGAGATTTTGATAGATTCTCAAAATGAGATGCAAAGAAAAATAGAAGAAAAGGCCTGGGAAGTAATAGAGAAAGCCGATCTCTTGCTATGGGTTTTGGACGGAAGAGAAAATCTTACCAGTATAGATTGGGAGTTAGCCTCTTGGTTGCGGAAGATTAAGAATCCTATAGTTGTGGCAGTCAATAAAAGAGAGGGAATTACCAATGAGATTTTGCCATCGGAGTTTTTTTCCTTAGGTTTTGAGCCTATGATTCAGATTTCTGCTTCCCACGGAGATGGTCTTAGAGAACTTCGTGAGACAATTGCTAGACTGGTAGAAGGGAATAGAGAAACCTATGAAGATAAACACCGCATTCCTATAGCTATTGTAGGAAAGCCCAATGTGGGTAAATCTACTCTCTACAATTCTTTATTAGGGAAAGAGCGTTCTATTGTCAGCAGTATCCCGGGCACTACCCGAGATGCGCTTTACTCTACTTTAGATACTACTTTCGGTTATTACCAATTAATAGACACTCCAGGATTAGTAGCTCGACCCAAATTTAAGGAAAGAATCGACTTTTATGCGGCTGTAAGAACTGAAGAAAGCTTACAGGGTGCTACTATTGCTCTTTTGGTGATTGACCCTCTTCAAGGAATCACCCATCAGGATAAAAAGATTGCTCAAAAAATAAAAGAAGAGAAAAAAGGATGTTTGGTATTTATTAATAAAATTGACCTGGTTTTGCAACACCACCCTTCAGTACAAATAAAAAAATTGATGGAAGAAATCCGTCGGGATTTGAGCTTCTTGAACTATGCTTCTTTCTTTGCTGGCTCTGCTATTTCTCCATCTTTATCCCTAAGTATTTTCCCCCTTCTCGCTGGAATTACTACTCGTTATTATCAGAGATTAAAAACGAGCTTTTTGAATGAGAAAATAAGAGAAAAAATAAATGAAGAAGGTTGGAAAGTAAAAGGCAAAGCCTTTCGAGTTTATTACCTGCACCAAAAAAATGTTGCCCCTCCTCGTTTTTACCTATCAGCCAATATTTCTGGCACAGAAAAAGAGAAAGAACTTTTAGCTAACCGCATAGAGAAAATAATTAGAGAAGAGGGAGATTGGGAAGGGGTGCCTATATCTATTGAACTCTCTAGGGAATGAAAAAAATATCCAGATTTTTCTCGATTATCTCCAGAAAGAAAGGAGATATTCTCCTTACACTGTAGATAATTATAAAAGGACTTTACACCAATTTTATCAGTTTTTAGAAGAAAGGAATCTTACTATAACCCAAGCTAAAACTCAGGATATAGCCGATTTTCTAGCTTATCTTAAAACTCATCACCATCTTAAGAGAATTTCTCAAGCCAATCGGATTTCAGCTCTTCGTACTTTTTATCGTTTTCTTCGTCGCCGGGGTATGATTGACTGTGATCCTACTGATGGACTAGGAAAACTCAATAAAGAAAAGAAGCTCCCCAATTTCCTAACTGTAGGAGAAATGGATTTTTTGCTCAACTATTTAAAACGGAAAGCGCAAGAAAAGTCGGCTTTTATTTCCCTCAGAAACTGGGCCTTTTTTGAACTTCTTTACTCTAGCGGTTTAAGAGTTGGAGAGATGACTCAGCTGAAGGTTAAAGACCTTGACTTAGCGAGTAAAATGGTAAGAGTGAAAGGAAAGGGAGGGAAAGAAAGGATAGTTCCTTTTAATGAAAGTACTGGTGAAGCCCTGAGAGAATATCTTAATTGTCGTCCTTTTTCTCGGGAAGAAGTATTCTTAAACTCGAGAGGCACTCCTTTAACTTCTCGGGGAGCACGAAAAATCTTAGAAACAATTGTGAAAGAAGCAGGTTTGGGTGGAAAAAGAATTTCTCCTCATGTCTTCCGCCATAGTTTTGCTACTCACCTTTTAGGAGGAGGAGCAGAGTTAAGGATGGTGCAGGAGGCTCTAGGACACTCAAGCCTTTCTACCACTCAAATCTATACTCACTTAAACTGGGATAAAATGAAAAGAGTCTATCAAAATACTCATCCTCATGCTAAGAAGGTGAAAAATGATGATTAAATCGACTACGGTGATTGCTGTTTTAAGAAATGGTAAGGGAGCTATGGCTTGTGATGGACAAGTAACTATGAATGAAACCATACTAAAAGGAGGAGCGCGAAAAATCAGGCGTATTTATCAAGATAGAGTCTTGGCTGGTTTTGCTGGCAGTGGAGCAGACGGATTAACTCTTCTGGAGCGTTTGGAAGAAAAGCTTAATTACTATAGTGGTAACCTTCCTCGTGCTGCTGTAGAACTGGCTAAAAGCTGGAGAACTGATAAAGTTTTGAGACAACTGGATGCCCTTCTTTTAGCTATGGATAAGGAACATATTTTGATAA
>JAGPEW010000194.1 GCA_018056825.1 Candidatus Sordicultor aquaticus | reverse complement strand
GAAGGAGAAGAAATAATAGTAGTTTTGGAAAAAACTCCTTTTTATCCTGAAAAAGGAGGGCAGGAATGGGATAAGGGTTTTATTGTTTCTCCTCAAGGGAAAGTAAAAGTGGAAAAAGTAACTTCTCCCTCTTCTTCTCTGATTATTCACTGGGGAATAGTGGAAGAAGGTTTGATAAGAGAAGGAGAAAAGGTGCGAGCTGAGATTGAATTTCGGCGAAGGAGAGCGATGGAAATTCACCATACCGTTACTCATCTTCTTCATCGTGCTTTACGGGAAGTTTTGGGAGAACAGGTAAAACAAGCTGGTTCCTGGGTGGGAGAAGAAGGGTTACGGTTTGATTTTACTCACTTTGCCCCCTTGTCCAGAGAAGAGATAGATGCTGTAGAGACTTTAGTAAATGAAAAAATCTTTGAAGACTTACCCGTTTGGATAACCTTTTCTACTCTAGAAGAGGCTCAAAAAAGAGGAACAGTAGCTCTTTTTGAAGAGAAATACGAGGAACGAGTGAGAATAGTGAGAGTGGGAAATTATTCTGCGGAGCTCTGTGGGGGGACTCACCTTACCCATACCGCCCAGGCTTTGCTTTTTAAAATTACTTCTGAATCAAGTATTGGTAGAGGATTAAGAAGGATTGAGGGAGTAGCTGGTCCTTTTGCTCTTTCTTACCTTAATGGTAAAGAAAGAACCTTACGGGATGTTATTAAGATAGTTGATGTAGAAGAGGGGAAAATAAAAGAATATATAGAAAGAATAATAAGTGAGAATAAAAACCTTAAGAAAGCTCTAGAGAAAGAAAGAAAGCAGAAGATAGAGGAAAAAATCCAAAGCCAATTATCAACTAAAGAGGGAAAAGTAACTCTAGTTTCCTATTTAGGAGAAGAAGACGGCTTAGACCTTGATTTCCTGAAAGAAGCAGTAGACCATCTCCGACCTCTTCTATCTAAGGGAGTAGTAGTTTTAGGTTTAAAGAAAGATGGGGAAATTCAAGGAGTTTTAGCTGGTGTAGGATTGCCACCTGAAATACATTTAGGAAAGATGGTAAAAGAATGGAGTAAAAAAACAGGAGGAGGGGGAGGAGGAAAACCTCATTTAGCTCAATTTGGGGGGCTATCGGAGGAAAAGTGGGAAGAATTCATTTCTCTGTTGCAAGATTGGATAGAGAATTTATGAAGAGAATAATGGCTGTAGACTGGGGAGAGAAAAGAATAGGGGTGGCTTTTAATCAAGGAACCTCCTTTTCTTTTCCCTATAAAGTAATAGAAGTAGAAGGCAAAGAAGGAGTGAGCCAAGTTTTAGCTGTAGCTCAAGAGCTAAAAGCTGAGGTGATAGTAGTAGGTTTGCCTCTTCGTCTCGATGCTTCTTTTCTCCAGGAAGCTCAAAGGATAGAAAGATTCAAGAATAAATTGGAACAATCTTTTAAGGGAAAAGTAGTATTATGGGATGAACGGTTATCTACGAAAGAAGCAGAAAAGCGATTGATAGAAGCTGACTTAAGTAGAAAAAAGAGGAAAAAAGTGATAGATAAGATTTCTGCAGCTCTGGTTTTGGAAACTTATTTATCTCGGGTGGGAGATGAAGTTTAAGTTTATTCTCTACCTTTCTCTCATTTGGTTAATATGTCTTTTTTTAGCTTTAGCTTTTTATTATGGAGAAGAGAAAGGAGAAAAGAAACTGGTAGTAATTGAAAATGGTCTTTCAGGACGGGAAATATCTTATGTTTTAGAAAAAGAGGGTATTGTTCCTTCTTCTCTTTTTCGGCTTTTTCTTTTTTTATCTAATCAGGATAAGTTGCTGGCTGGTAACTATTTTTTCTATCCTGGAGAAGCAGTAGAAGAAGTGGTTAAAAAGTTAACCCAGGGTCCTGTTTATGGAAAAATTACTTTTCCTGAGGGCTTTACTTCCGAACAGATGGCTAGAGTTTTAGAAGAGAAAGGTATTTGTACTGCCTCAGATTACTTAGATTTAATAAATAAACCAGAGCTTTTTTCGATTAATTGGTTGGAGGGAATTACCAATTTGGAAGGCTTTCTTTTCCCTGATACTTATTATTTTTCTCCTTCTACTCCTCCTCAAAAAGTAGTAGAAGCTCAACTACACCGCTTTGAGGAAGTCTTTCTTCCTCATTATAAAGATTCTTCTTTATCTTTAAAGGAAGTGGTAATATTGGCTTCTATAGTGGAAAAAGAAGCCCAGTATCAGGAAGAAAAACCTGTAGTCGCCTCTGTTTTTATCAATCGCTTAAGGCAAAATATGAAATTGCAGTCCTGTGCTACAGTAGTTTATGCTCTTTATCGAGAAAAAGGGTTACAGGTAGAGAATTTAAGTGAAGAAGATTTGAAAATTTCTTCTCCCTTTAATACTTATCTTGTTTCTGGCCTTCCTCCTCAAGCCATATGTAACCCGGGTCTGGATTCTTTGCTTTCTGTTCTTCATCCTCAAGAAACTGATTATCTCTATTTTGTTTTGCAAAATGATGGGAAACATGCTTTTTCGCGAACCTATGAGGAACACCTTCATTATAAAGAGGCCAAGCAATGATTTTAAGGAAGCTTACCCCTCATCTTATGGTAAAGCGTCTTCCTGATGTTTCTTTAGATTTTCTCTGGGAAAAAGGTATTCGAGGTCTAATAATTGATTTGGACAATACTCTGGTACCCTGGGGAGGTTTTGAGTTTCCGCCAGGGGTCAAATCTTGGGTGAAAGAGGCTCAAGAGCGAGGTTTTAAAATTTTTCTGGTCTCTAACGCTTTAGAAGAAAGAGTAAATCATTTTCGGGAAAGTCTTGGTATCCCGGGCATTTCTCAGGCCCAAAAACCTCGTCGAGGTGCTTTTCGTTTAGCTTTACAAGAAATGGGTTTAGAGAAGAATCAAGTAGCCGTGGTAGGTGACCAGCTGTTTACTGATGTGTGGGGAGGAAATCGCTTGGGTCTTTTTACCATTCTGGTTTCGCCAGTAA
>JAGPEW010000193.1 GCA_018056825.1 Candidatus Sordicultor aquaticus | reverse complement strand
GTGGTTTTTCTATGTATACTCTGGATGGAAGCGGGGTAGCCAGCTTCCAGATACTTTCCAAATCAGAGAAGGAATTGCAACAAATATTTGATAGTATGTCTCAGGAAGAGAGAGAAATTTTTAATCGGTATGCCGACCGGACGTTTACCCTCCGCAAAGGTTTAGAAATAGATTTTCGAAGCGAGACATTCTTTCCTCTTTTTAAAGTTTATTTCCCAGTGATAAATTTTGTGGAGAAAATGAATTTTATCTTGCAGGAGAAACTCTCTTCTTATGACTTAGAGGTATCGCTGGATGAAGGAGAAGGAGTAACTTCCCCTGAGGTTCACTTTTTTGTGGCTGAAGAGCTACATCGTAGGGGCGTAGATTTTCAAAGCTTAGCCCCTCGCTTTCCGGGAAGCTTTGAAAAAGCTATCGATTACCAGGGGAATATTCAAGAATTTTCTTCCTCCCTACAAAGCCACTTAACTGTACAGCAAGAAATTGAAGGTTATCGGTTGAGTTTGCATTCTGGAAGCGATAAATTCAGCATTTATCCTATTTTTTCTCAAGAAACTAACCGACTTTTTCACCTTAAAACTTCAGGCACTAGCTGGCTTAAAGGTTTAGAAGTAGTAGCTCATAAAGACCCTCAACTTTTTCGAAAAATTTATGAGCTGAGCGAAGAAGACTTAGAAGAAAATCGCAAAGCTTATCAGATTTCTTTTACTAAAGGAGATATTCATCGAAATTTAAACACCTTTCCAGATAAAGACCTTCCTTCTTTGCTTGCTCATCCCTTAATTCGTCAATTCTTACATATTTCTTATGGTTCGGTCTGGCGAGTTTTTAAGTCAGAACTCAGTCATCTCTTTTTCCAATATGAAGAAGAACATTATCGTTTAGTTAGAGAAAATATAGATCGACACCTTCGTTTTCTCTTTTCTCCGGAAGAAAATATCGAGTAAAATATACCCGAAAGGAGTTAATAAAATGTCTTACGTGGAAGAACTTTTTTCTCTCCAAGGTAAAGTGGTATTTTGCACTGGCGGAGCCGGGATTTTAATGTCAGCTATTAGCGAAGGGTTGGGAAAAGCGGGAGCGAAAATCATCCTTACTGATATCGTTCCCTTGGAAGAAAGGTTAGAGGCTTTAAAAAAGAAAGAGATAGAAGCTAAAGGATATTATATGGATGCCATGGATAGAAAAAGCATAGAGGAAGTAGCAAAAAAGGTGAAAGAAGAATTTGGGGGAGTAGATGTTCTATTAAATGCTGCCGGGGGAAATATGAAAGAAGCCACTACCTCTCCTGAAGTTTCCTTTTTTGATCTGCCTTTAGAGCCTCTCCAAAAAGTGGTGATGCTCAACCTTTTTGGGGGAGCAATCATTCCTTCTCAGGTTTTTGCCCGCCTGATGGTAGAAAGTGGTCGAGAGGGGAATATAATTAATTTTTCCTCTATGAATGCTTTTCGCCCTCTTACCCGAGTAGTTGGCTACTCAGCGGCTAAAGCGGCAGTTCGTAACTTTACCCAATGGCTTGCGGTTTATATTGCCCAGAATTATACTCCCAAGGTTCGAGTAAACGCTTTAGCCCCTGGTTTTTTTGCTACTAACCAGAATCAATATCTTCTCTATAAAGAAGACGGAAGTTTGACTCCTCGTGGAGAGTCAATCATCAACCATACCCCGGTGGGAAGATTTGGAGTTCCTGATGATTTAATCAGCACGGTGCTTTGGTTGGTTAGCCCTGCTTCTCAATTTATCACTGGTGTAGTAGTTCCTATTGATGGGGGGTTTAATGCTTATTCAGGAGTCTAATTCGATGAATTCTCGGGAATCGATACTTACGATTGATATTGGAACTTCCTCCTGTAAAGTAGGTCTTTTTGATCTATCCGGTACCATTCAGGCTACCACTAAAAGCGAATATCCCACCCTTTCTCTCCAGCCTTCCTTTGCTGAACAAGATGCCTTATCCATTTATTTTGGAATAATTCAGGCGATAAAAGAAGTGCTATCTAACTATTCTCCTGCTCGAGTTATTGCCCTGGCTTGTGATACTATGCTCCACAGTACTCTACTTCTTGATCGAGAGGGAAATCCGCTCCATCCCCTTTTAAACTGGATGGATACCCGTTGTCAGGATGAAGTGGAAGCTTTTAACCAAAAATACCAGGAAAAACGTTTCTATTTTCGAAACGGGGTTCCTCTTCATACCATTTACACTCTTCCTCGCCTTCACTGGTTTCAAAAACACTATCCATCTTTACTCCAATCGACTTGGAAAATAGCCACCATCAAGGATTGGTTTTTGGGAAAAATCACTGGGGAGTGGTGCTGTGATTATTCCACCGCTTCTGGCACTGGCCTACTCAACCTCACCAATAAGTGTTGGGATCAAGAAATCGTCTCTTGCGCTCAGGTTTTCCCCAATCAGCTTCTTCCCCTTTGCGAACCCGACTATCATGCTCCCCTTCAAGATGGATCTTTTACTCAAGAAACCGGTCTTCTTCCTGGCATTCCCGTAATCTGGGGTGGAGGAGACGGGCCTTTTGCTAACTTAGGAGAGGGAATGTTTCACCAGCGGGAAATGGTTATTACGGTGGGCTCTTCAGGAGCAGTGAGAATGTGTGACCACCAACCAGTCTTCGATCCTAAACAGCGGAGCTGGTGTTATTATCTTGCTGATGGTATCTGGGTGGGGGGAGGAGCAATTAACAATGGTGGAATTGTGTATTCTTGGATGAGTGATCTTTTAAATGAAGATCTACAGTGGGAGATTGACCCCCGGCGACCCCATCCTCTTTTTCTCCCCTTTTTAACTGGTGAGCGAAGCCCCAACTGGAACGCCCAAGCCCGGGGAATTCTCTTTGGTCTTTCGTATTTTCATTCCAAATCAGCCTTGATGCAATCGGCCTGTGAAGGAATTGCCTTCCGCATTCGCTCGATTTATGAGCTATTAAAAGATATCATTGGGAAT
>JAGPEW010000192.1 GCA_018056825.1 Candidatus Sordicultor aquaticus | reverse complement strand
CAAATGATAGGCTAAAAAAATCATTACTCCTACACCTAAAAGGTAATCTCCTACACTGGCTACAAAAAAACGGCGAAGTAACAAAGAAAAGTAAGGCAACACATCTCCCAAAAAAGGCAAAAGCGTAGAAGAAGAAAGAACGATATAATCAGGATAATAATTATTTTCTAAAAGCTCTATTAAATCTTGTAGACCCAACCAGGAAGCTATTTTCAAAGATACCGGCATTTTTCCTCCATTGAGAGCCATAACCAGAAAATTCAGAAAAGCCCCTAAAGACGCTAACTTCATACCATAGAGACGAGCACTCAGTAAAGCCCCCAAAAAGACCAAACCTCTTCCTGCTAGGTTAAAAACCACAAAAGGTTGCAATCCCCCCAGAGCCAAAAACTCTACCCCAAAACCTAATATAATAACCCAGAGAAAAGGGAAATTAACTTGAGAAAGATTACGTAATTTCCCTCCTCTCAAAAATCCCCACACCAATCCTATCACAATAAAATCAACTAACATCTTTTTCTCTGTTTTCCTTTATTATTTCTTTTAAAACCTGAAGAACCTTAGGGTCAAAACTCCCTTGTTCTTCTTTTTCCATAATTTCCAAAGCCTCCTCCACCGAATAAGCCGGGCGGTAAGGGCGATCTGAAGTCAAAGCATCAAAAACATCAGCTGCTCCCACAATGCGAGCCTCTATGGGTATTTCTTTTCCTTTTTTTCCTTCAGGATATCCAGAACCATCCATTCGTTCATGATGAGCTAATACAATTTTTGCCACTTCTTGTAAAAAATCTACATCTTTCAAAATTTTATAGCCAATTTCTGAATGTTCCCGCACCAACGAATTTTCTTCTTCTGATAATTCACCCTCTTTAGTTAGAATGTAATCCTGAATACCGATTTTACCCACATCATGTAAAATAGCAGCGTACCGTAAAGCTTCTCTTTTTGAGGAAGGAAGGCGAAGGCGTTCAGCAATCTGCAGAGAAAGCTGAGCCACCCGTGAAGAGTGGCCCGCGGTGTAGGAGTCTCTAGCATCTAAAGCAGCGGTTAAAGCTTGCAAAAGCTGCAAATGATTTCTCTGAGTATCGACAAACAGTTTAAAAGAATAACGAGCCACTATGAGAGGAAAGAAAAAAAGAATTATTCCCCAGTAGCCTATATAAGAATACACCAAATACAAAAGTAAAGAAAACGGAAAAAGGACAAAGTGCTGAGAAAGAACCCTCCACGAGTTTTTCTCCTTCCAGAAGAAGGAAAGAGACATCCCCTGGCTTAGGTAAAGTACTCCCCACACCAAAAAGGTATTAGAAAAGAAAAAAACTAATATGGATGCTGCCACCACTCCATAAAAAGGCCAGCTCTGCCAGGAGAGGTTATATCCTCCCAACATTTGAAATGCTTTACCGGATAAAAAAATAGAGAGAGCGTACTGAGAACCATTGAACAGAGAAACATAATACGGAGACTTAATGGTAGCGAAAAACACAGATATAAAAATCATACTGACGGCAAAATTAGGAGAAAACAAAAGTAAGGCAGCATACACTAAAGCAAAGCTAATGGAAACTGCCACCCCCCCTTCTAGTTCAACAGGCATCAGTTCTAAAAGAAAGGCCAGGAGAGAAAAAAGAACGAAAGAAAGCAAGGAAGAAGGGGAAAAATCTAAATTAAGAAAGGATGTTACTACAAGTACTATCCCTATCCCAGTTACTGCAGAAAGATATAAAGAAAACTTCCAGTTTCTTTTCTTTTCCACTTCGCTTGAGGGTGGGCCACCCCCTTGTTACCTAACTGCTTTCAAGGCCGCCAGGTATAAGCAGCCCCACTCGCTAAAACAAAAGCTACTAATCCTAAAAGGATGCTAACCAGTTTAGCCATGGAGAAAACCCTCCTTTGCTTCTGGTCTCGCCTCCTTCCGCTAATAAGAGACGGAGTCTTCCGCTTCGCTATTTATTAACAAAAGATGACCCACCCTCTTCTCCTTCCTGAGGCATATAAAAAATCAGTTTTCTATTTACTGCATCCAAAACGGCTCGAGCTACTGCCTGGTAAATATCTTCTTTTACTAAGGTTGCCCCCACTAAGGTTTCCTCTTTCCGAGGAATGTTACAATCCACAAAAGCTAAAACTACTTCTAACTCTCCAAAGCGCTGAACTAAAACTCCCCGAGGAGCAAACACTACATTACCAATTCTTTGATTCAGACATTCTAAAGTAGCTTGAACCACCAGAGAGTAGCAAGTGCGAGAGCTAGAAGCACTTCCTGTAGCCACTCCCCGATAGAGTTTGTCAGCCAATTTTATTTCCACTTCCACCTGGAAAATCTGGAGATTTTTCTTCCAACTCAACCCCCAGAGCACAGGACGCAACCCACTCGCTTTTTTTTCCTCTTCTAAATCGAAAGCCACAATACTGATTTTCTTATGGTCAATCGCCAAGTTAAAACGAGCCTGAAGTAAAGTCTCTATATCCCGGGCTAAAAGCTTGGGAGGTTTAGAAGGTTTAGAGAGAACGTGTATCTCTTTAATCTCCTCCTCTCCCACCACTTTTACATTTATTACCCCTTCGAGACTACCAATAGCTTCTTCTATTGCTTTCCAATCCCCTACCTTAATCACCCCTTTCTTCAATAAATGGGGTCAATTAAACCGTAGTTACCATCTTCTCTTTTATAAACTACCTGGACTTTATTTTTGTCCAAGTCTTTAAAAATAAAGAAGGTGTGCCCTAAAAGCTCCATTTGCAAAATGGCATCTTCTATACTCATAGGACGAAGCACAAATTCTTTAACTCTGGCTACTTTATCAACCGGAGGTAAAGCTGGTTCTTCTACTTCTTCCTTCTCAAACTCCACCACCGCTTCTCTGCGCAATACTCCTCTCTTCCCCAACCGTTCTTTATACCGTTTTACCTGTCGCTCTAATTTATCCATAACCTCATCCAGAGCTGAGCGCCAATCAGGACCTACTGC
>JAGPEW010000191.1 GCA_018056825.1 Candidatus Sordicultor aquaticus | reverse complement strand
CCCCCTGAGGAAAGCGTTTTTCTTTCCTCAGGTAGTTTTTTGCCTTTTTATTTAAGTTTTTAGCTTTTGTCTTTTTGGAGGTTATAAGGGGGTTTACCCCCTTATAACCTCCAATTACTTCTTTTAAAGTTTTAATAGTTTAACCAGTTTTGCAGAATGCTGTTATACTACTAAGCTTGATGGGTTTGTTAAAATATAATCTATATTAATTTAATGGGAGGAAAATAATGAGGGAAGTAGTAATAAGGTTTATGAAGCTCTCAGACAATGCCTTTCTTCCTCGCTTTTCTTTTTCTGACGATGCCTGTTTTGATTTATTCAGTCCTGTAGATGTTACCATTGCTCCTGGTGAAAGCCAAGTTATAGATTTAGAAATCGCTTCTGAATTTCCCCCTGGTTACGAAGTAATGTTGAGACCTCGAAGTGGAATGGGAATTAACCATGGTATAATAGTGCATTTAGGAACTATTGATTGTGGATATCGCGGTAGTTGGATGGTCAGACTTTTTAATTTAGGTAAAGAAATTTATAGTATAAAGAAAGGAGATAGAATTATTCAAGGAGCCTTGCGAGAAATTCCCCGGGTTAAAATCATAGAAACTAATTTGCTATCTCCTAGTGAGCGAGGAAAACGAGGATTGGGCTCCACCGGCCGCTAAATTCTAAAAGGGAGGAAAACTAAATAATATGGATACTTATATATTTGATAAACTTAAGAATGAGCCTATCATAGCTTATTTATCTATGGAAATAGCTCTTTCTCCAGATATACCCACTTACAGTGGAGGACTGGGAGTTTTAGCTGGAGATACAGTTCGTTCTGCTGCTGACCTCTCTCTTCCTTTTGTGGCTGTAACTCTGATAAGTCGCAAAGGTTATTTGGATCAAAAAATAAGCCCTGAAGGATGGCAAATAGAACAGCCTGTAACATGGGAACCAGAGAAAGTCTTAACTCCTCTTCCCCTTCAGGTAGAGGTAGAAATTGAAAAAAGGAAGGTAAAAGTAGGAGCTTGGGTATATCCCTGGAAAAGCGCCAGGGGAGCAGTAGTACCGGTAATTTTTTTAGATACCAATCTCCCTCAAAATACTCCCGAAGACCGCTCTATAACTGACGCTTTATACGGAGGAGATAGCCGCTATCGCCTAAAACAAGAAATTGTTTTAGGTATAGGAGGAGGTAGGATGCTAAAAGCTTTGAGCTTAGAAGCAAGAAAATACCACATTAACGAGGGCCATGCAGCTTTAATAACCATAGAGCTATTACAAAGTTTTAATAATTGTGACATAGAGGCGGTTAAAAATTTATGCGTTTTCACTACCCACACCCCGGTAGAAGCTGGACACGATAAATTTCCCTATGATTTAGTAAAAGAAGTACTGGGTGAGCCCATTCCTCTTTCTTTGCTTCAACAGTTGGGAGGAAAAGATTGTTTAAATATGACTCTTTTAGCCCTGAATCTCAGTGGATACGTTAATGGTGTAGCCAAAAAACATAGAGAGGTTTCTCTCCATATGTTTCCGGGGTATGATATCCACTCTATCACCAATGGAGTTCATAGTTTTACCTGGACTTCCCCTAGTTTTCAGGCTCTTTTTGACCGCTATATTCCGGGGTGGGCTCAAGAACCAGAACTTCTGGCTCGAGCTGATATTATATCTAACCAAGAAATTTGGGCTGCTCACCAAAAAGAAAAAACTCAACTTCTGCAGTTAATCAAAGAAAAAAATAACATAGAAATGGATGAAGAAATTCTTACCTTGGGCTTTGCTCGCCGTATGACTGCTTACAAAAGACCTGGGTTTATCTTTACCGATATAGGAAGGCTAAAAAGCATAAACCGCACAGAAAAATTACAAATTGTGTTTGCTGGCAAAGCTCATCCTTATGATTACGAGGGTAAAAAACTAATTCAGCAGATAATTCAATATTCTCGAGAGTTAAGCCCAGAAATAAAAATAGTTTTTCTGGAAAATTACAATTTAGAGTTAGCTAAAAAAATAATAGCCGGAGTAGATGTATGGGTAAATACTCCTATGAGACCCTTAGAAGCTTCAGGTACAAGTGGTATGAAAGCTTCTCATAACGGAGTGATCAACTTCAGCATACTCGATGGATGGTGGATAGAAGGGTGCCTCGAGGGAATAACCGGATGGTCTATCGGACCAGGAAGCGAAGAAGATGGCAATTCTCAAGAGGTTTTCCAAAAAGAAATAAATGACTTTTATAGTAAATTAGAGTATGTTATTGCTCCTACTTATTATCACCATCGGGAACAATGGATTAAGTTAATGAAAAATTCTATCACCAAAATCGCTTCTTATTTCAATGCCCACCGAATGATGGAGAGTTATATAACTGAAGCTTATTTCCATCAACCCTTTCTCCCCTTGCCCAATGGCTCAATAGCTAAAACAGAGAAGAGTTCATAATTAAATATAAATTCGTTAGATTTTTTCCACCCACATCTTAAAGGATTAAGCAGAGCGCCGAGAGATATCTCTCGGCGCTCATAACCGCAAAATTGCCAAATCACTCTGAACTTGAAAACTAGTTGCACTAATAAAAACCCGAGAGCTCTATAACGTTGAAGCACTTCTTTTCTATCTTTTGTGCTCCCGATTTTACGCCGTAGGCACGCTGAGATGTTTCTTCTAGCATAATTATTCAAGATTTTTCTTATCTATTTTGCTTTTAGATTTTTAAGGGGGCTGTGCCCCTTTAATGTCTGTGGTAATCCCGAGTTTTTAGCACAATGTAGCTTGCCTTTTTAATTTTTAAGGCTTAATGAAAGGAGAGGCAGCCTACGTCGTAGGCTGCCTCTCCCAGCGGAATTGGGTTTAGTTTTCTCTATCTCTTTTGCCTTTTGTCTACGCCGTAGGCTGCCTTTTTACGCTCCTCGCGATGATGGAGAAGAGAAAACACGCAGATTATCTTTTGCGGTTAACTATAATAATATCCAGAGAAAAATTGTGGGACATGGTGAGCTTATGCT
>JAGPEW010000190.1 GCA_018056825.1 Candidatus Sordicultor aquaticus | reverse complement strand
CTTAGGATTTGATGTTTTTTATTCAGGGACAGTGGCAGCAGCTATGGAAGCGGCTATGTCGGGAATCCCCTCTTTGGCGGTTTCCTTGGTGCTGAATAATCACTTAAATTATCGACTAGCTGCTGAGGTGGCATTGGAAGTGTTTGAGACCTTCGAAGATCTTCTAAAAAGAGAAAAAAATGTAGTGCTAAATTTAAATATTCCTGATGTGCCTAATAAAGAAAGTCTTCGGGGTTTTTCTATTACAACTTTAGGGGACCGTTTTTACTTAACTCGGGTGAGAGAAGTAGAAAGTTATAACCCGGGGGTAAGAGAATTTGTTTTAGAGGAGGAAAAAAGAGAGACAACTTTTCCGGAAAGTTCTGATTTTCAAGCCATCTGGCATTCTCAAGTTTCTATAACTCCTCTGCGTCCTAATCTTACTGATTTTATCCTGGGGGAAGAGCTGCGAGAAATTTTACAGAATAAAGGTTTGTCTTCCATTTACCGTTCCGAGTGATAATTAAGGGGGGAAAGACGTTGTGGATGAATGGGTGCAGGGAAGATTAGTTTTGCGAGGCCGAGTTCAGGGAGTGGGCTATCGTTATTTTGTATTGCGAAAAGCAGGGGAGTTTGATGTGACAGGATTGGTGAGAAATCTCCCCGCTGGTGAAGTAGAGGTGATAGCGGAGGGTAAAAAAGAGGAAGTAGAAAAGTTTTTTGCTGAAATAAAGCAGGGTCCCGTAAGCGCTTATATTACCTCTTATTTAGAAGAGTGGGCTCCTTTTTCTGGTCTTTATCCTGATTTTCGAGTGAGTTACTGATGGTAGAATTGGATAGTGAAAAAACTATAGAGTTGAGAAGAAATATGGTGGAAAAGCAGTTAATCTCGCGGGGGATTAAAAACCAGCGAGTAATTGAAGCTTTTTTGCGTGTTCCTCGCCATTTATTTGTTCCTCCTCCTTACCGGGACTTGTCTTATCAAGATTCTCCTCTTCCCTTAGGACAAGGCCAAACTATTTCTCAACCTTACATTGTGGCTTTGATGGTAGAGTTTTTAAACCCTCAAAAAGGAGACCGGGTTTTAGAAGTGGGCACAGGCTCCGGATACGAGACCGCTATTCTGGCTGAGTTGGTGAAGATGGTTTATAGCGTGGAGAGACTCCCTGACCTGGTAAAGCAAGCGAGAGATATTTTGTCTCGATTGGGATATCGCAACGTAGTAGTGGTAGAGGGAGATGGAAGTAAGGGGTTACCTCAGTTTTCTCCCTACGATAAAATAATAGTTAGTGCTTGCTCTAAAAATATTTATCCTGCCTGGGTGGAAGAGCTGAAAGAGGGGGGAATAATTGTTCTACCTTTAGAAGAGGAGATGGGACAGAACTTGGTGCGGGGAATAAAGAAGAAGGGGAAATTGGTGTTAGAAAACCATGGAGGATGCGTTTTTGTGCCTTTAATAGAGGATGAATTATAGTATCCCGTGGAACCTATTAAGCTACTAAAACTTTAAAAAGTAAATTACATCAGAAGTCAAAAACTTAAGATCACTATGTACTGAGGGATACTATAATTTTCGTAGTAGTCTTTTGCTTTTTTATCTTTAGAGGTTATGGGGGTAAAACCTCTTCATAGTACGTACACTATATAGGAGGAATGAAAATGAAGGCTCTATTGGTGGTAGACCTGGTGAATGATTTTGTCCATCCTCAGGGAGTGCTTTTTGTAGGGGAACAAGCTAAAGAAGTGGTAGCTTTTTCTCAAGAATTAGTTGCCCAATCCAGGAAAGAGAATGTTCCGGTGATTTATGTTTGTGATTCTCACCGTCTCGATGACCAGGAGTTCAAACTTTTTCCTCCCCATAGTATAGAGGGAAGCTGGGGAGGAAAAATTGTAGAGGAGCTTACCTCTCAAGATAATGACTACATTATCCCCAAAAGAAGATTCAGTGCTTTTTTTGGTACTTCTTTAGACCTTCTTTTGCGAGAGAAAAAAATAGAAGAACTGGAAATAGTAGGGGTATGTACTAATATTTGTATCCTGTATACTTCGGCAGAGGCTCGGATGCTTAACTATCGGGTGATAGTTCATAAAAGAGGAGTTACCTCTTTTGACCTAGATGCTCATGAATGGGCTCTCCGGGAAATGAAGAATACTCTTGGGGTAGAGGTGAAATAGTTGAAAAGAGTAATTCAGAGTGCCATTAACTTAAGCACCTCAGAGTCTTCTTTGGTAGAGAAAATAGTTAAAGAGATTTCTGATATTCCGGGGCTAAAAATAGCTGATTATTCCTCTGATCCAGATCATAATCGTTCGGTGGTAACCCTCCTAGGAGGAGAAGAAAGTTTAGAGAAAGCTGTACTTAAGATTGTGGAGATAGTAGCACAGGAAATAGATATATCCCGGCATCGAGGAGAGCACCCCCGAGTGGGAGCGGTGGATGTGATTCCTTTTACTCCTTGGCAAGGGGTGGATATGGAGGATTGTAAGAAATTAGCCTGGAAGATAGGAGAAGAAATAGCAGAGAGATTTAGTGTCCCGGTTTATTTTTATGGAGAGGCAGCTCTTCGAGAAGAACACCGAGACCTTTCTCGCATCCGCCGAGGAGGATATGAACTTTTAAAAGAAGAAATAGACAAAGTTCCTGAGAGATATCCAGATGTAGGCCCGACTAAAGTTCATCCTACACTGGGAGCAGTGGTAATTGGAGCTCGAGGACCTCTTGTGGCTTTTAACGTAAACCTGAAAACTCAAGACCTTGAGGTGGCTAAAAAAATTGCCCGGAAACTGCGAGGGGAAACAGGAGGATTAAGCTACATTAAAGCCATTGGGATAAATTTAAAAAGTAAGGGTATGGTTCAAGTTTCTATGAACCTTTTAGATTTTAAGAAAAGCACCATTTATCAGGCTTTTGAGCTGGTGAAGCTGGAAGCTAAGCGGTGGGGAGTAGAAGTCAAAGGAGGAGAAATAATCGGTCTTGTGCCTCTAGAAGCTTTAGTAGATATAGCAAGTTGTTATC
>JAGPEW010000006.1 GCA_018056825.1 Candidatus Sordicultor aquaticus | reverse complement strand
TAATGCCACCTTAGAAGTAAAACTCATCTATCCCATTGCTATGGAGAAAGGATTGCGTTTTGCTATCCGTGAGGGAGGAAGAACAGTAGGAGCAGGAGTAGTTGCTGATATCATTGAATAGGGAGGAGGGAGGCTAAGAAGTGGCTCAAAAGATAAGGATAAAACTAAAAGCTTATGACCATCAAATTTTAGATCAATCGGCGGTCAAAATAGTGCAGGCCGTAGAGAGGACCGGGGCGGCAGTCTCAGGACCTGTACCCTTACCCACTGAGATTGCTAAATATACTGTTTTACGGTCTCCTCATGTGGATAAAAAATCTCGGGAGCAATTTGAAATGCGAACTCATAAAAGATTGATCGATATAATGGACCCCAATCCTAAGACGGTTGATGCTCTGATGCATCTTGACTTACCTGCGGGGGTAGACATAGAGATTAAACTTTGATGAGGTAACGGGGGAAGGAGATATAGATGAAGACAGTGACTTATGGAATGCTGGGAGAAAAAGTAGGAATGACCAGGATTTTTACCCCGGAAGGAATGTCTATTCCGGTGACGGTGATTAAATGTGGTCCCTGCTATGTTACCGGCCAAAAAACTACAGAACGCGATGGATACCAATCTTGGCAGATAGGTTATGGGGAAGTTAAAGAAAGAAAACTCAATAAGCCTCTTCTGGGGCATCTTAGAAAAAGAGGAGTTCCTCCTCTTAAATTTTTGAAAGAGTTTTCTTTTAAGGATGCTCAACATCAACCAGGTGAAGTATTAAAAGTAGATGGCTTCCAGATAGGAGACCGAGTAGACGTAACCGGTAAATCCAAAGGTAAAGGGTTTGCTGGAGTAATGAAAAGACTGGGTTACCGGGGTGGAGAAGCTTCTCATGGTTCGATGTTTTACAGAGCACCTGGCTCTATAGGTGGTACAGACGCTGAGAGAGTTTTTAAGGGAAAAGGTCTTCCCGGGAGAATGGGAGGAAAGAGGGTAACAGTGCGCAATTTAGAAGTGGTGGGAATAAATGCAGAAAGAGACCTTCTCTTGTTAAAGGGAGCAATTCCTGGACCAGCAGGAAGCCTGGTAATGATAGTTCGAAAATAACCAATAGGGGGATAAAAGATGGAACTACAAGTGTGGGATAAAGAAGGAAAGGTAGTAGATACTATTACCTTAGAAGATACAGTTCTATCCGATAAAGATTATCACCTCCTTTACCTATCGGTTAAGGCTTTCTTGGATAATCAAAGATTGGGGACAGCCAAAACCAAGACTCGAGGAGAGGTAAGGGGAGGAGGTAAGAAACCTTGGAGACAGAAAGGAACCGGTAGAGCGCGACAAGGAAGTATTCGCTCTCCTATCTGGAAGGGAGGAGGAGTAGTATTTGGTCCTATTCCTCGCTCTTATTACCACAGTCTTTCTCAGAAGGAGAGAAGAAGAGCTTTGATGATAGCTTTGCAGGAAAAAATAAATCAAGGATTGATAAAGTTGGTAGAGGAAATTGATTTGGAGAGTCCTCAAACTAAAAAAGCAAAGCAGTTCCTTTCTTCGTTATCTGGAGAGAAGTTAGGGAAGACATTGATGGTAACTGAGAATAATAAAGAGGATGTGAGAAGAGCTTTTGCTAACCTTCCTGATGTAAGGGTGAAATCAGTGGGTGAGTTAACTGCTTATTGGGTGGTGGATGCCCAATTAGTGGTGATGGAAAGAAAAGCTTTCTCTTGGCTCTGGAGGGAAGATTATGAACAATCAGAAACAAGTATTAATTAGTCCTATTATTACTGAAAAAGCGGTAAACCTCCAAAAGGAAAGTAAATATATTTTTAAAGTTGACTCTCGAGCTACTAAGGCAGAGATTAAGAAAGCAGTGGAGGATGCTTTTTCAGTGACAGTGACTAAGGTTAATACGGTAAAAATTAAAGGAAAGACTAAAAGGTTAGGGCGCTTTGAAGGTAAAACTAGCTCGATGAAAAAAGCAATAGTTTTCCTAAAACCTGGAGAAAGAATAAAAGCCTTTGATATCACTTAAAAAGGAGAGAATGGTATGGCTAATTTGAAACAATACAACCCGGTTACACCAGGCCGTAGACATATGACGGGCTATACTTTTGAAGAAATTACTCCTGGTGGGCCAGAAAAATCTCTTTTAAAACCGCTGAAAAGTAAGGCCGGGAGAAATAACCAGGGAAGAATTTCGGTAAGACATCAAGGGGGAGGACACAAGAGAAAATATCGGTGCATTGATTTTAAAAGAGATAAATTTAATATTCCGGCTAAAGTAGAGAGGATTGAGTACGACCCCAACCGTTCTGCTCGAATTGCTCTTTTAAAATATGCGGATGGAGAGAAAAGATATATTATTGCTCCCCTGGGAGTTGCAGTGGGAGACGTTTTGATGAGCGGTGAAGAAGCTGACATTCGCCCAGGGAATGCTTTACCTCTTCGGAATATACCGGTGGGGACTTTCGTCCATAACCTGGAACTTAAAAAAGGCAAAGGTGGGCAACTGGTGAGGTCAGCGGGCGCTTATGCTCAGTTAATGGCTAAAGAGGGAAATTATGCTCAGGTTCGGCTTTCTTCTGGAGAAGTACGCCTGGTTCATATGGATTGTTTAGCCACCATAGGTCAGGTGGGTAACGTTGACCATGAGAACGTAGTCATTGGTAAAGCAGGAAGAAAAAGATGGTTAGGAGTAAGGCCTACGGTGCGAGGAGTGGCTATGAACCCCATTGACCATCCTCATGGTGGAGGAGAAGGAAAAGCCCATGGAGGAAGACACCCGGTGAGCCCTTGGGGAGTGCCTACTAAAGGCTTTAAGACCAGGAAGAATAAAAACACAGATAAATGGATTGTTAAGAGGAGGAAATAGAAATGAGTAGGTCTACAAAAAAAGGCCCTTATATAGATGCCCGATTGCGAGGAAGAATTGATGAGCTTAATCGCAAAGGGGAAAAAAGGGTAGTTAAAACCTGGTGCCGGGCTTGTGTGATAATCCCTGAAATGGTAGGACATACCATTGCTGTTCACAATGGGAAAAAACACGTTCCCGTTTATATTACCGAGCAGATGGTAGGGCACAGATTAGGAGAATTTGCTCCAACTCGGACCTTTAGGGGACATGGTAATCCTACTGAGCGCTCTACGGCATTGAAGTGAGGGAGGATTGGGTATGGAAGTGAAAGCAACGGCAAAGTATTTACGTATCTCGCCTCGTAAAGCCAGACAGGCAGTGGATTTAATTCGAGGAAAATCAGCGCCAGAGGCTCTGGCTACTTTACAGTTTATTCCCAAGAAGGCAGCTAGAATGGTATATAAGGTTTTAAAGTCAGCGGTGGCTAATGCCGAGAATAACTATAATATGGATGTGGACCAGCTAATAGTATCTCAGGCTTTCGTAGATCAGGGACCGACTTTAAAGCGGATGCGTCCTCGGGCTATGGGGAGAGGATATCTAATCAGAAAAAGGACCTCTCATATTACAGTGGCAGTTGCGGAAAAGGAGGAATAGCAATTGGGGCAAAAAGTAAATCCAATTGGGTTACGGTTAGGAATTATTAAAGATTGGCAATCACGATGGTATACAGAAAATAAATTTAAAAATTACCTGATAGAAGATTTGAAAATTCGCCGAGAGGTTAAAAATAGATTTTATCATTCTGGTGTTTCTCAGGTGCAAGTAGAGCGGTTGGCTAATCAGATAAAGATAATTGTTAAAACTTCTCGACCCGGTATTGTTATTGGTAGAAAGGGTAGCGAAGTAGAAAAACTCCGTCAGGATATTCAAAATTTAACTGGAAACCAAAATATTCAGATTTCAGTGGAAGAAGTATCCATTCCCGAGCTTGATGCTCAGCTAGTAGCTGAAAACGTTGCTTCTCAAATAGAGCGGAGAGTTTCTTATCGGCGGGCTATGAAACAAGCTATCACTCGAGCTTTGAGAATGGGAGCTCAAGGGATAAAAATATCTTGTTCTGGCCGTTTAGCCGGAGCAGAAATTGCTCGACAAGAGTGGTATCGAGAAGGTCGTCTCCCTCTCCATACTTTGCGGGCGGACATAGATTATGGTTTTGCTGAATCCCTAACTACTTATGGTAAGATTGGGGTAAAGGTGTGGATATTTAAAGGAGAGGTGATTTCTCCCGGAGAATTATTAGAAGGAGGAAACGTTTCTCTTCGAAAGAATGAAGAAGGGGAAAGTTATGAGGAGGTAGCAGAAGACCATGTTGATGCCTAATAAAGTTAAATATAGAAAGCAACATCGGGGAAGAATGAGAGGATTGGCTTCCCGAGGTAACAGTATTGCTTTTGGAGATTTTGGTCTTCAGGCTTTAGAACCAGCTTGGATTACTAATCCTCAAATTGAAGCGGCTCGAGTGGCTCTTTCTCGCCATATGAAAAAAGGAAAAATATGGATTCGTATCTTTCCTGATAAGCCCTATACCAAAAAACCCACAGAAACCAGAATGGGAAAAGGAAAAGGGCCGGTAGAAGGATGGGTAGCAGTAGTAAAGCCGGGAAAGATTCTGTTTGAGATAGGAGGAGTAGACAGAGACACAGCTCGAGAGGCTCTCAGGTTGGCTTCTCATAAGTTGCCAATTAAGACCAGGGTGGTGGAAAGAAGTATTGATTAGGGGTGAGAGATATGAAGGTTTCAGATCTTCGTAATTTGAATGATGAGGAGTTAAATCAGAGGTTTAAAGATTTACGTACCGAGCTTTTTAATTTGCGTTTTCAGAGTATTACCGGTCAATTGGGTAATCCTAAGAGGATAAATGTGGTTAAAAAAGACATTGCTCGAGTGAAAACGATTTTGAGAGAAAGAGAATTGTCTAAAGAGAAGCAGGGGGTTAGGTGAATGGGAGCGAGAAAGAGATTAGTTGGTGAAGTGGTTAGCGACGCTATGGATAAAACAGTGATGGTTAAGGTAGTGAGAATTTCTGAACATCCTCTTTATGGAAAGAAGGTTAAAAAAGCTCGCCGCCTGGCTGCTCACGATGAGAATAAAATTAGTGCAGTGGGAGACCGGGTCGTTATTGAAGAGACTAGACCTTTGAGCAAGACTAAAAGATGGAGAGTAGTTACGGTGTTGGAGAAAGCCAAAATAAAGGGAGGAGAGGAAATTGATTCAGCCGAGAACTATGCTTGAGGTCGCTGACAATACTGGAGCTAAAAGAATAATGTGTATTCGGGTGATGGGTGGCTCTAACCGTCGCTATGCCAGTATTGGTGATGTGATTATTGCTGCAGTAAAAGAAGCTGAACCTCACTCTAATGTGAAAAAAGGAGAAGTGGTGAGAGCGGTAGTGGTTAGGACCAAAAAGGAAGTAGGAAGAGGAGACGGTAGTTTTGTCCGTTTCGACGATAATGCTGCTGTTTTAGTCACCAATCAAGATGTACCTCGAGGAACTCGAATTTTTGGTCCAGTGGGAAGAGAGCTGAGGGACCGTAATTTTTTGCGTATTATCTCTCTGGCTCCTGAGGTAGTATGAGGAAGGTGGTTAAGGTGGAAAGTCAAGATAAAAAAGTTAGTGCAGTTATAAAAAAAGGCGATGTAGTAGAAGTAGTGCGGGGTAGGAACCGGGGGAAACGAGGAAAGGTTTTAAAAGTTTTTCCTAGAAAAGGAGAAGCAGTGGTAGAAGGAGTTAATATGGTCAAGAAACATGCTCGTCCTACCCAGGATAATCCCCAAGGGGGGATAATGACCAGAGAAAACCCGATAAGAGTCTCTAATTTAAGATTGGTTTGTAGCCGTTGCAATCAACTTACTAAAATTCAGAGAACTAAGGTAGCCGAATCTCATTTTCGGGTCAGAGTATGTAAAAAATGTGGAGAAATCATAGATAAGGTGTAGCAAGGGGGCCTGTAGCTGTGTCTATTACTAAAGAAAGATACCAGAAAGAAGTAGTTCCTCGTCTCGTTGAGACCTTTGATTACCGAAATATTATGCAAGTTCCCAAAGTAGAAAAAATAGTCATTAATATGGGAGTAGGAGATGCTACTCAAAACTCTCGCTACCTTGATTTAGCGGTAGAGGAACTAACTCTCATTACTGGGCAAAAACCGTTGGTAACTCGAGCTAAAAAATCTATATCTAACTTTAAGTTACGTCGAGGAGCACCTATTGGTTGTAAAGTTACTTTGAGAAGGAATTTAATGTATGAGTTTTTAGATCGATTTCTAAATATATCTATAGCTCGTATTCGTGATTTTAGAGGGTTTCCGGATAGTTCTTTTGACGGGAAAGGGAATTGTACTATTGGCATCAAAGAACAATTGATTTTCCCGGAAATTAGTTATGATAAAGTAGAGCGAGTGAGAGGTATGAATATCACTTTTGTAACCACTGCTTCCACTGATGAAGAAGCTAAGGCTTTGTTGGAAGCACTGGGTTTACCATTTAGGAAGTAGAGGAGGTTTGTTAATGGCTCGTAAAGCTAAAGTAGAAAGAGAAAAAAAAGATTTAAAATTCAAAGTTCGTTACAGAAATAGATGTAGTTTGTGTGGAAGGCCTCGGGGTTACTTACGGGAGTTTGGTTTGTGCAGGATTTGTTTTCGTAATTTGGCGAGTAAAGGCGAAATACCGGGAGTAACCAAATCGAGTTGGTAAAGGAGGAAAACATAGTGGCTCATACAGATCCTATTGCCGATATGCTGACGAGGATAAGGAATGCCTTAAAAGCAGGAGAAAACACAGTTAGGGTTCCTGTTTCTCGGCCTAAAATTGAGATAGCTCGAATTCTCAAAGAAGAAGGTTATATTAATGATTATAAAGTTCTTGCTCCGGAAGGAGAAAAAAGCGATTTGATTATCGAGCTAAAGTATGGTCCGAATCGAGAAAGAGTAATCAATGGTTTGAAAAGAATAAGTAAGCCAGGATTGAGAGTATATGCCAAGAGAAATGAAATACCCGTGCTTTTGGGGGGAATGGGCACCGTAGTGGTTTCTACTTCTCAAGGGGTGATGACGGGAAAAGAAGCAAAAAAAATAGGTGTAGGTGGGGAAGTTATTTGCTACATTTGGTGAAGGAGGATTAAGCATGTCCCGTATAGGAAAGAAACCGATAGTGATACCAAATGGTGTAAGTGTAGAAATTGATAGTCGTAGAGTAGTGGTTAAAGGTCCTTTGGGCACCTTAGAGAGAGAAATTCACCCTCGGATGAAAGTAGAGAAAGAGGGAAATACTATTCAGGTAATTAGAGAGGGAGAAGATAAATTAGATCGTTCTCTTCATGGTTTAACTCGGAGTTTGGTAGCTAATATGGTGGAGGGAGTATCCCGGGGTTTTGAGAAAGCTCTGGAGATTAATGGATTGGGCTATCGAGCTCAGAAGAAAGGACAAAATTTAGTCCTGAACTTGGGATTTTCTCATCCTATAGAGGTGGAACCTCCTTCCGGTATTACCTTTGAGGTGGAAGGGCAGGTAGTGAAAGTAAAAGGTGCCGATAAAGAGAAAGTAGGTCAGGTGGCGGCTAATATTAAGAAGCTGAAAAAAGTAGAGCCCTATCATGGTACAGGAATTAAGTATGTGGGTGAAGTTACCAGGAGAAAACAAGGTAAAGCAGCAGCCAAGTGAAGGGAGAGTTTTATTATGTCAGTAGAGGAAAAAAAGGAAAAAAGAGATAAAAGACATAGAAGGATACGAAAAAAAGTATGGGGGAGCACAGAGTGCCCTCGCCTTGCTGTTTTCCGTAGCCTCAGGCACATATATGGACAGATTATTAGCGATGATGAAGGAAAAACCTTGGTAGCTGCTTCTTCTCTTTCTGTCGAGATTAAAGGAAGAAGTGGCTCTAAAGCGGAAATAGCTAAAGAGGTAGGAAAGCTACTGGCTCAAAAAGCTCAGGAAAAGGGAATAGAAACTGTAGTCTTCGATCGGGGAGGATATAAATATCACGGTCGAGTTGAGGCTTTAGCCGATGGAGCCAGAGAAGGCGGATTGCGATTTTAAGCGGATGGAGGTTGAAGAATGAAGCGAGTAAAACCAGAAGGTTTAGAGCTTAAAGAGAGATTAATAGGAGTAAGTCGAGTCAGCAAAGTAGCTAAGGGAGGTAAGCGTTTTGGTTTTCGAGCTGTAGTGGCAGTGGGAAATGGAGAAGGAGTGGTAGGTATTGGGACCGGTAAAGCTAAAGAAGTTCCAGATGCAGTGAGAAAGGCCACTGAAAAAGCTCGAAAATCTTTGATTCAATTTCCCAGAAGAGGTACCACTATTACTCATGAGTTGGTGGGGAAAGCCGGAGCCAGCCGAGTAGTTTTAAGGCCTGCTGCACCGGGAACGGGAGTTATTGCCGGTGGAGCGGTGAGAGCGGTTTTAGAAGTAGCAGGTATAAAAGATGTGTTGACTAAATCTTTAGGGAGTAACAATCCTGTGAATTTAGCTCGAGCTACGATGCGAGGTCTTGCGGATTTAAAAGACCCTCGGGAAGTGGCCCGGCTACGAGGAAAAGAAGTAAAAGATTTCTTTACCGTATCTCGCTAAAGGAGAGAAAAAATGGGAGATAAATTGCTGAAAATTACTCTAAAGAAAAGCCCTATTGGGAGGCCGGAGTCTCACAAAAAAACAGTTAGGGCTTTAGGCCTCCGTAAATTAAATCAGACGGTGTGTCATAAAGATTCTTCCTCCTTGAGAGGTATGATTGATAAAGTAAGTTATCTTTTAGAAGTAGAAACCGTAGAGGAAGGAGAAAGATAGTATGGGAGTTAATGAATTAAAACCCCAGGATGGTTCTTTTCATTACCCAAAGAGAGTGGGTCGAGGTGTAGGTTCAGGTCATGGAAAGACTAGTGGGCGAGGGCATACTGGGCAAAAATCTCGTTCAGGTAGCGGGATTCCTCCTTACTTTGAGGGAGGGCAAATGCCCTTGGTACGTCGTATTCCTAAAAGAGGATTCCGAAGCCTGAGTAAGGAAGAATGGCAAATAGTTAATATAGAGGTCCTTAATCGCTTTGCAGAAGGAGAAGAAGTAAACAAAGAACTGTTGCAAAAAGCAGGGTTAATTAAGAATTCGCAGCTTCCAGTTAAGATTTTAGCTCAGGGAAAACTAGATAAAAAATTAATAGTGAAAGCTAATGCCTTTTCTCTTTCGGCTAAAGAGAAAATTGAAGAAAAAGGCGGAAGAGCAGAGGTAGTATAAAATGTGGGAATCACTGCTAAAACTATTTCGAATACCAGACCTAAAAAGGAGAGTGCTTTTTACTATCCTTATGTTGGTGGTTTTTCGCGTTGGTGCTCATATTCCTGTTCCAGGAATTGACCCTCGAGCCTTAGCCAATGTTTTCTCTCAAGGCGGAATTTTAGGTTTTCTGGATATGTTCGCCGGTGGTGCCTTGAGTAATTTTTCTATTTTAGCTCTGGGTATCGTTCCTTATATTAATGCTTCTATTATTATCCAGCTTCTAACAGCGGTTATCCCGAGCCTAGAAGAATTAAGCAAGAGCGGAGAAGAGGGAAGAGATAAAATCGCTCAGTATACCAGGTGGTTTGCTATTCTGCTAGCTTTAGTACAGGGGTTTGGAATAACCTCTTGGATTGAAGGCATGGGAGTAGTTCTTTACCCCGGTTGGGGATATAAAATAACTGTTCTTCTTACTCTTACTGCCGGGACCATATTTTTGATGTGGTTGGGAGAATTGATTTCTGATTTTGGGATAGGTAACGGGACTTCTCTGATCATTTTTGCTGGTATTATAGCTCGATTACTCCCTCAAATGGTGAGAACTTTCTCTCTGATTGGAGTAGGAGAAATTAATCTTTTGTATTTTGTTTTAGCTTTAGTGATGAATGTAGTGATTATTGCTCTAGTTGTAGCTTTCCAAGAAGCACAGAGGAGAATCCCAGTTCAATATGCTAAAAGAGTAGTGGGAAGGAGAATGTATGGGGGGCAAAGTACTCATATACCTATTAGAGTGGTGCAAGGAGGAGTAATCCCTATCATTTTTGCTTCTTCTATTCTTCTTTTTCCTGCTACTTTAGCCCAGTTTTTTCAAGGGTCAGAGATTATGAAAAGCGTGGCTAATGCTCTTTCTCCTAATTCTCCTTTGTATCTTTCTCTTTACGCGGCTCTAATCATATTTTTCACCTATTTTTATACTGCAGTTTCTTTTAACCCTGCAGAGTTAGCTGATAATATGCAGAAGTATGGTGGTTTTATTCCGGGGATAAGGCCAGGAAGACCGACAGTAGAATATTTAGACCGTACTCTTTCCCGTATTACTTTATGGGGAGCTTTGTTTTTAACCTTTATCGCTATAGTTCCCAATATCGTAACCGATTTAACTAAAGTTACTACTTTTTATTTTGGAGGAACAGCGATCCTCATTATGGTAGGAGTGGCCATTGAGACGGTGAGACAATTGGAAGCTCAGCTACTTATGAGGCATTATGAAGGTTTTATCCGTAAATAAGAAAGGAGAAAGAGAAATTGCGCATAGTTTTATTGGGACCTCCAGGAGCAGGTAAGGGAACACAGGCTAAAATGATGGAGAAGGACTTAGGGATTAACACCTTGTCCACCGGTGATATAATTCGCCTGGCTATAAAAAATCAAACTCCTTGGGGTAAAAAAGCTGAAGAGTTTGTGAAAAGTGGAAAGTTAGTTCCTGATGATGTGGTAATAGGTATAGTTAAAGAGAAAATTGACCAGGATAATCTATGGTCGGGTTTTATTCTGGATGGTTTCCCTCGGACCATAAAGCAAGCAGAAGCTTTGGAAGAAATGCTCAGAGAAAGAGGGTTGTCCTTAGACGTAGTTCTTTATTTTGCAGTAGATAAGGAGGAAGTAATAAAGAGACTTTCCTCTCGGCGGGTTTGTGAGAACTGCCAAACTCCTTATAACCTTCTTTCTAATCCTCCTCGCCAGGATGAAATCTGTGACCGGTGTGGGGGAAAGCTGGTACAGAGAGATGATGATAAGCCGGAAGTAATTCGCAAGCGGCTGGAAACTTATGAACAAGAGACTAAGCCTTTAATTGATTTTTATGAGAAACGGAACTTGTTGCAGGTTATTCCATCTAGTGCCCCTATAGAAGAAGTATATAATAGGGTTAAGGAGGTTTTGAAGGAAGTGACGGCTAAGCAGTGAGCAAGTTAGTAAATGAAGATGAAGTGGAAAAGATTAGCCAAAGTGGAAAGATTTTAGCTGAGGTTATCCGGGAAATAAGAAGATTGATAATTCCGGGGGTTAAAACCTCTTTTTTGGATGAGGTAGCCGCAGACTTAATAAGAAGTCATAAAGCTCGGCCGGCTTTCTTTGGTTTTCAAGGTTATCCAGCCTCTATCTGTGTTTCTATTAATGAGCAAGTAGTACATGGGATTCCGGGAGAACGGATAATTAAAAGGGGAGATTTAGTGAGCGTGGATATAGGGGTGGAATTTCAAGGGTTTTATACCGATGCTGCTTTTAGTGTGGTAGCAGGTGATGATAATCCTGTGGCGCAGAGACTGATAGAAGTGACAAAAAAATCTTTATATGAGGGAATAAAAAGAGCTGTACCGGGTAATAGAATTGGTGACATATCTCACGCCGTTCAGGAAACTATTGAATCTGCAGGGTTTTCCGTGGTGAGAGATTTTGTGGGGCATGGTGTGGGTAGGGCCTTGCACGAAGCGCCTCAAATACCTAATTTTGGGAAGAAAGGTCGGGGAGAAATCATTGAAGAGGGGGTAGTTTTGGCTATCGAACCTATGGCTAATGAAAAAGGATACCAGGTAGAAATATTGGATGATGATTGGACAGTGGTAACTAAAGATGGTGGTTTATCAGCTCATTTTGAGCACACCGTTTGGGTTACTAAAGAAGGACCGGTAATTTTAACTTGTGATGAGGATGAAGATTACTAATGGGTAAAGAAGATGTTATTGAAGTGCAAGGGACGGTTTTAGAGTCTTTACCCAATGCTATGTTTAAAGTAGAGTTAGAAACGGGTAAAGTGATATTGGCTCATATTTCAGGTAAAATGAGGATGCATTATATTAGAATTCTTCCTGGTGATAAAGTTACCATAGAAATATCAAAATACGACCCTACTAAAGGGCGGATTGTGTATCGGCATAAGTGAATAAGGAGGTAAGAAGATGAAAGTTAGTGCTTCAGTGAAACCGAGATGTGAAAAATGCAAAGTTATACGTCGGCGGGGAAGAGTGATGGTTATTTGTTCTAATCCCCGTCATAAGCAAAGACAGGGTTAGGAGGTTTTTTATGGCCAGAATTGCGGGAATTGATTTACCCAACCAGAAAAGGATAGATATTGCTCTCACTTATATTTATGGAATAGGCAGGAAGTTGGCAGCCAAAATTTTGGAAGAAGCTAAAGTAGACCCCGGAATCAGAGTTAAGGATTTGAGCGACGATGAGTTGAATAGAATTCAGAAAGCGGTAGAAAAATACCCCGTGGAAGGGGAGCTGAGAACCCAGGTTTCTCAGAATATTAAGCGTCTTATTTCCATTGGCTGTTATCGGGGTATGAGACACAGACAAGGGCTACCAGTGAGAGGGCAAAGAACTCGCACTAATGCTCGGACTCGTAAAGGTCCTAGAAGAACTGCGGGAACAAAAAGAGGCAAATAATTAAAACCGAATATAAAGGGAGGATTAGATTAATTTGGCTAAAGCAGGTAGAAAAAAGAAGAGAGAAAAGAGAACGGTTAGGGAAGGTATTGCTCATATAAAGTCTACTTTTAATAATACTCTTATTTCTATAACCGATAAACAGGGAAACGCTTTATCCTGGTCGAGCGCTGGTGCTGTGGGATTTAAAGGGACAAAAAAGGGGACTCCCTTTGCTGCTCAATTAGCTGCTGAGCAAGCGGCCAAGAAAGCTATGGACCAGGGTTTGCGAGAAGTAGAGGTATTGGTAAAAGGCCCGGGTTCAGGAAGAGAGACCGCTATTCGGTCTTTACAGGCAGCGGGTTTAATAATCAGTTCTATCAAAGATGTTACCCCTATACCTCATAATGGTTGTCGGCCGCCTAAACAAAGAAGGGTATGAAGGAGGATTAGGAAATGTCTAGATATACTGATGCTAAATGCCGAGTCTGCCGAAGACATAGTAGCAAGCTTTTTTTGAAAGGTCCTCGCTGTTACAGTGATAAATGTGCTATGGAAAAACGACCTTTTCCACCGGGAGCGCAGAAAGGGTCTCGCCGCAGGCTGTCTGGTTATGGTTTACAGCTTAAAGAGAAGCAGCGGGTACGGTTTATGTACGGTATAAGTGAAAATCAATTTAAAAATTATTTTGAAAAAGCTAACCGCCTTCCCGGTGTAACAGGAGAAAACCTTCTTTCTCTGTTAGAGAGAAGATTGGATAATGTAGTTTTTAGAGCAGGATGGGCAGATTCACGTTCTGATGCCCGACAGATGGTTCTGCACGGCCATTTTATGGTCAATGGGCGAAAAGTAGAT
>JAGPEW010000189.1 GCA_018056825.1 Candidatus Sordicultor aquaticus | reverse complement strand
TCACGGTCTCGCTCTTCCCGACCGACAATATAAGCCAGTCGAGGAACAGTAAGGAGAAGGTCGCTCTCGCTTTTGGCTCCTTTTATCATCTCGTATATTTTTCGCATCCGGGAAGAGTTAATCTTACTTGCCTGTTGTCTCATAAAATCTTTTAGTTTCTGGTTAAATTCTTTAAATTCATCCATCTCCATCCGGTCAAACCGCAAAATTTTCTCAGCGTAGCTGGGAGTTGAGAAAACATCTCTCAAATTTTTACGCCAACGTTCTTCTTGGGAAGCAGTATCGTCTTTACGGGGATACGGCCCTGGCGTCCGATTTCTTTCTGCTCTCATATTCATCTTTTTGTCCACTCTCCTTTTATTAATTAATATGCATCTACTACAGAAGCAACTTTTCTGGTTTTCATTTCGGCCAAGCGGTCGGCAACCAGAATAAGCCGGGAATTTTTGATTTTTTGGTCTTTAAAGAGATTATTTAAAATTATTCCTTCTAAAATATCGGCAATTTCTCTATCTTTCCTAAGATGATAGAGAAATCTCCAGATAGCCGGGGGTTTGATGACCAGCTGGTTAGATTGGCTAACAAGGGGAGCAAAATCCTGCAGGGAATTAGAAATTCTATGTATCAGAGCCCGACTGGAGTTGCCGCTATTGATAGCCTGAGCAATTTTCTCCCCTAGCTCCAGAGCAATTTCCAACTCAAACCAGGTTAAAGTTTCATTAAAAATCGTCACCTTATCTTTAGTGGGGTTTGCTTCTCCATAATAAAGGAAGGTCTTCGAAGTGGTGAGTGCCTCTTCTACTAAGGAGCTGGTTCGGATAACCGGATAATCATAAGGAACACAAACTATTCCCCCCGAAAGCGAGAACTTAGGGTTTCCCCCGGTATAGACACGAAATGCATCACGAATTTTACCAGCAAGGTGGACGATGGTCTCCCAATTGCCCACCATGAACAAATCATCTCCACCGATATACACAGGATAGATTTTGGTTTTACTCGGGTCGTATTCCCGAATGAGATAGACAAGATAGGTGTTGAAAAAGAGCTCAACTCGCCGGGAAAAAGTGCGAATCCGAGAGAGGGAAGTAGCCTCTCCAGAACGTTCTTTTTCTCTTCCAGCAAGCTCAGAGAGCAAACTTCCCAAGTTATCCAGGTCCATTTTGAGATAACCAAGCCGGGGGCTCCCTACTTTTTTACCTTCATCTTCGGAATGAATACCGGTCTCTGCAATCTGGTCAAAGGTTTGGTCGGGTAAAGTAAAACTCCCCGAGAGAAATCCATCTACCAGAGTTCCATCAGGAGCATGGATATCTAAGTTTTCTAATTGGTAAACTTTCTCGTTAGGGCGAGGTTTACGAAAAGAACTCTCAAAGGAAATTTCATACCCCAGGGAAGTAAAAAAACTAAAAATAGAAGGCTTTAATGGTTGTTGAGTTGGATTAGTTCTTTTCTCTATCAAGTATTTAGAATTTTTTAATGAGCTGGTGAGCTCCACCAGTGACCGGCAAACCGGACAGAGAGTTTCTTCTTCGCTAGAGGAAGACGTTCCCTTGCGACCGCACGAAACACAGTGTTCCCCTTCTTGAACTATTTCCTCACTCGGAACAAAGAGCTGGTCATACAAGGTTTCTTTTATTTCCCAAAAACGCTTTTCTTTATCTTTTGCTATGCTGTTATTGAGTTTTTCAAGAACCAGTTGGAAATAAAACATATCCTCGAGATTTGCTTTGACTGAAGAAAGAATAAAGGCAATCTCTCCCCGGTGGAGAGTCCAGAGATGAGAGGTAATCTTCTTCCGAATTTCAAATAGCTCTTTCTCAAAGGAAAGAGGCAGGATGAGCTGAAAATTTCCTCCCCCTAAATAGAGAATATTCGCCGGAGTAAGATGACATTGGTCGAGGATATATTTGGCCACATATCGAGGAATGAGGTCTAAATAAACTGAGCGCCCCTTGAGGCTCCGCGCTGCACCCTTAGAGGGAATGTTAAAGATAAAATTCTGAATTCCGGAGAGGTCTCCACCTACAATTAGAAAAAGGTCTTTATTTCCGCTTTTACCCTCTTTTTTTAGAATCCACTTTTTGATTTCCTCTATATCTTTCTCATTAAAAAAGCCCTTTTCCCAATCAAGGTAAAGGGAATGAGCAAGAGCTGCTGTTACCCGGGAATGGTCATAGAGTGATATATCGCTCACAAAGCGACTGGTTTGAGCTGGAACTGACGAAAAATAGATTTCCAGCACCCCTAATAGTTTTTCAAGAGTATCAATAAAAGGGAAATCTTTTAGCATTTTATCCATGAGATTTTTATAATTTGCTGTTTCGATGGTATTATGAGTGGTGGGCATAAGGGTTTCAAAACTGAGGGGTCTAAGCGGGTAATAAAATGGTTGTGTTTTTTCGCTACCGATTCGAGAAAAGATAGAGCGAAGGGGAACTTTATAATATACTTGGGTATTTTCTTCATCTTCCTCCCGCTCTGCCGCTGACATCCAATCTGCCACCTGAAGAATTGATTCTTCAATAGTGTGAGGATTGTGATGGAAGAGAACTAGCTTTTCCACTTCTTCAGTAAGTAGGCCTTTTAACCCGGGATGGAGAAAAGAGTTTTGAGCACTCCTTAAAGTCCGGATTAAAAAGGCAGAATATTTAGCATGCGGATAAGAAACATTAGCCCCTTGAAGGTCACCTGGCAAATCAAAATACCGACACCGCTCCAGAGCTTTTCCTACATCATGAAGTAATGCTCCAAGCACAAATTGCTCTTCGTTCATTTATTACCCCCCTCAAGAAAGGAACAAAATTAACTACAGCTTCAAATTATAAAAATTATACGACATTATATGTAAAAGTTTAAGCCAATAATTTGTTACTACTCTTCTCAAAACTCGAACACCTCAGACAGCTTTAATAATAGCCTTTCCCTTTACACTGCTGACAAACTCCGGTGCCAAAACACCACATACAACGTTGGTCGCTTGGTTTTCCATATCCGGGGTAAGCATGCTTTCCCGAACCACTACAGTATTTGCAA
>JAGPEW010000188.1 GCA_018056825.1 Candidatus Sordicultor aquaticus | reverse complement strand
CTCATTATTTCTACCCATCTTCCTTTTTTTTGTAAACCACGAAAAAAGGTAGTAAGATGCCCCCAGCCTATTCCCAAAAAAATAAAAGATAAAGCCAGGCCCAAAGCATAAAAGAAAAGGAGCATTCCACCCTGCCAAACCTGGCCCATAGTAGAGACATAAATAAGAATAGATCCCAAAATGGGACCAACACAAGGTGTCCACCCCAGGCCAAAAGATACACCTAAAACTAAGCTTCGCACTCGAGAAAGAGCCATATCTTGAGGGCGAAAGTGCTTATCAGCATATAACCAGCGAATTTTCAAAATTCCTAAAATCTGTAGACCAAAAATCACAATGATAACTCCTGCTAACCGATTGAACCACACCCGGTAAGGAGCAAGGATGCTTCCCAAAAAAGAAGCTCCCAGCCCCATCAAAATAAAAACCCCACTAAAACCTACCACAAAAAGAAGAGTATGAGTTAAGATTTTAGTCTTTTCTTTTTCAGTTGATTCTACTCCACTAATGTAACTCAAATATGCAGGAGCAATGGCTAAAACACAAGGAGAAAGAAAAGAAAGAAGACCAGCTAAAAAACTAATAAAGACATTTAGTTCCATCGATATTCACCCCTTCATTCTACTCTTTATTACTATTCCCTTCTTTCCCTCTCCGTTCCTAAAGAAAAAGCTGGAAATAGAAAATTATTTTTACCTATTATAGGTAAATAAAAGCGCTTTCGATTATACCAATTCTCCATATTTTCTCAACTAGGATATAATTATCTTTAGTTCATTATACGTTAACAAAACAAAAAAAGGAGAGAAAAAAATTGTACTGGGAAAAGCAATTAGAAATTATGCCCCGGGAGGAACTATCTTTACTACAAATGGAAAGACTCCAAGAAACTATAACTAATGCCCAAAAAACTAGCTTCTATCGCCGTCTTTTTGCTCGCAACCAAATAGACCCGGAAAAAATCAAGTCTCCTGAAGATCTAAAAGTTATTCCTCCCACCACTAAAGCAGATTTACGAGAAGGCTTTCCTTTTGATTTCTTAGCCACACCCTTAGAAGATGTAGTACGGCTCCATTCTTCTTCTGGAACTACTGGCACTCCCACAGTAATCTACTACACCGCTTCAGATTTAGATCGGTGGACTAATCAAGTAGCTCGTTCTCTATATGCTGTAGGAATGAGGAAAAACGATGTTTTTCAGAATATGATGAGCTACGGACTTTTTACTGGCGGTTTAGGTATGCATTATGGAGCAGAAAGATTAGGAGCTCTTACCATCCCTATAGGTGCAGGAAACAGTAAAAGACAAATCTGGTTTTTAAAATTTTTTAAAAGCACAGCAATTCACATCATCCCTAGTTATGCTCTTCTTCTTGCTCAACTAATTAAGGCCGAAGATTTAGATCCTCGTCGAGATTTCAATATTCACATCATACTTTTAGGAGCTGAACCTCACAGCGAAGAGACTCGACACCGTATAGAAGAAATTTATGGAGCCAAAGCCTATAATTCTTATGGGTTATCAGAAGTCAACGGACCAGGAGTAGCCTTTGAGTGTGTTTTCCAAAATGGAATGCACTTATGGGAAGATTATTATATTTTAGAGATACTCAATCCTCAAACTCTTTCTCCTACTGCCCCCGGAGAAGTGGGAGAAATAGTTCTTACCACCATTTACCGGGACGCCACGCCCCTTATCCGTTACCGAACTGGAGATTTAGCTTTTCTCTTAGATGAGCCCTGCCCTTGTGGGAGAACCCACCGGCGTATTTCCCGTATTCAAGGAAGAACTGATGACATGTTTATTTTCCGGGGGGTTAATGTCTTTCCTATGCAAATAGAAAAAGTACTAATGAGCAACCCCGAAGTAGGCAATAATTACCGTATTGTTTTAGAAAGAGAAGACTATCGAGATACAATGATAGTAGAAGTAGAGATAAAACCAGAGCTCTTCTCCGGTGATGTACAAAAACTAGCCCGGTTGAAAGAGAGAATTCAATCCGAGCTTCACTCTGAAATTCTCGTAACCCCTGAGGTAGTCTTAGTAGAACCAGGAAGTATACCCACCCCGGAGGGAAAAGTCCAAAGAGTGATTGACCGTCGTCCATTATAAAAAGGAGGAAATAAAATGGCTCGCCAGCTTTCCATTTTCGCCGAGAATAAACCAGGAAGGATTGAGAAAATTACTCGTATCCTCTCTCAGGAAAAAATCAATATTCGGGCTATTACTGTCTCCAGCGCCAATGGGTTTGGAGTAATTAAAATTTTAGCCAACGAACCCCAAAAAGCTTTTGAACTTCTTCGTCATCATAATTTCCCGGTTTACTTGCAAGAAGTCATTGCGGTGGTAATGAATGACGAACCAGGAGGATTACACAAAGTAGCTCAAACTTTATCTGAAAATCAAATCAATATTGAAGACGCTTACGGGTTCGTAATTAAAAGCGGAGAACAGGCAGTTCTAATCATTCAGGTGGAAAACCAGCCTCAAGCTCATAATATTTTGGAGAGAAACGGTTTCCAGCTCTTAACCGATGAAGAAATTTACCAATTGTGAAAAATTCAGTTGATTATAGTTAACCGCAAAACTAATTACAATGACTATGAGGGGGCACGCCCCCTCATAACCCCCCAAAAAGATAAAAACATAAAAAACAGAAAAAACAACTGAGGAAGAAAAAACCTTCCTCAGAGGGGGCACGCCCCCTCATAACCCCCAAAAAGATAAAAACATAAAAAACAGAAAAAACAACTGAGGAAGAAAAAACCTTCCTCAGTGGGAGCACCCCTTTATAATCCCCCAAAGACAAAGAACAAAGAAACAAAAAATAAAAACAAAAGACTACTGAGGGAGAAAACATCCCTCAAGGGGGCAAGCCCCCTTATAACCCCCAAATAGTAAAGAACAAAAGCAAAAGACTACTGGATAAGCTATAGTATCCCTCAATATATAATAACCTTGAGTTTTTAATTCCCAATGTAATTTACTTTTTTAAAGTTTTAATATTTTAACCAGTTTCGCGGGATACTATAATCC
>JAGPEW010000187.1 GCA_018056825.1 Candidatus Sordicultor aquaticus | reverse complement strand
TGCTTCATATAGTTCCTGAGGAATAGCTTGCAACCCGGCTAAAAACACCAGAGCCATAAAAGGTATGCCGCACCACATATCTACCCACAGACAGGCAAAAAAAGCAGAGCGAGGATAAGCTAACCATATTGGAGGATTGCTCATAATACCTAAGCTCTGCAAGGTATAATTCAAAAGTCCAAAATCGTTGTTATAAGTCCACTGCCAGATCATAGCACTGATAGGAACAGAACTAGCCCAGGGGATAATAGTTAAGGTGCGAGCAATTTTTCTCCCCCGAAAATCCACATTTAAAAGAAGAGCAATGATTAAGCCTATAATGGTTTTTGCCGCTACAGCAAGAGCTGTCCATACACAAGAGCGAATTATGATTTGCCAGAATTCCGGTTTAGAGAACATGTAGCTATAATTAGCTAATCCAGAAAAAGAAACTAATTCTGCTAACTTATTAACTTTAAAAAAAGACATAAAAAAAACATAGATAATGGGATAAAACATAAACACTATGAGGAAAATAAGGGCGGGTAATAACAAAAGGTAAGCAAAAGTCGATTCAGTCTTCCAGAATTTTCCAGAACGAGCCATTTTAACTACCTCGATACTTCATAACTAAGGCTGATCATAAAAAAAAATCCCTCCCAGTGCTTCATTTCTAAAGTATATTCTAACTGTCGAATGTTTCGTCCGGGGGCTACGCCCCCGGACAGCTAATCTACATTCCTCTTATACTATCAATTTCCTGGGCTGCGTCATTCATAGCCTGCTCTGGAGTCTTTTGTCCTAAGAACGTAGCTACGATATTATCCCAGATGATATCATTACATTCTGGCCATTCAGGAATAAGAGGCCATCCTTTAGAGCCAGGAATTTGTTCAATCATAACCTGGTACACAGGATTCTGGAAATAAGGGTCATCGGCCAAAGATTTAGTAACTGGAGGAAATCCTATCATTTTATCAAATTCTAATCTCCAGGCATCGGAATAGAAGAAGTCAAGAAATTTAGAGGCTTCTTCTTTAACCTTAGAATCTTTAAACAAAACTATGGAATCAGTCACAATAAGGCTACTTTGAGGCTTGCCTTCAAAATGAGGTATAGGAGCTACATCCCACTTAAAAGTAACCCCTCGTTGTTCAAGCAAAGTGGCAGTAAATCCACCACTCATGAAAAATCCTAAATTTCCGGCAATAAAGAGGTCTTGCAACTCATCTCTTCGGTAGGCAGTGACACCAGGCTGAGTTACTTTGTGTTTATTAACTAAATCATTCATAAAAGTCATAGTCCCTATTCCCGCTTCATCGTTTACCGTGCATTTACCATAGGTTCCATCAGGAAGCATTTCAAAATAGTATCCGCCATTTCCAAATAGATAATAAGCATGCTCAGTTAGTTCCACATATTTTTGCCCGCTCATCCCTACAGCATAAAATTTCTGGTCGGGGTTATTAATCTTTAAAGCCATTTGTAACATTTCTTCATAAGTTTCAGGAGCTTTATCTACCAAGTCAGAGCGATAGTACAGTAATCGAGTTCCAGCTGCTACTGGCAACCCGTAAAGCACTCCGCCAATTTTCCCTTCCATCAGTGCCGGATCGATATTATTGATTAAATCCTCACTTAACCAATTTTCTATAGGTTCTACTACATCCATATCTAAAAGCTCTAATAACCATCGAGTACCAATGACTGCTAAATCAGGAGGCTGCCCTCCGGCAATAAAAGTAATCAACCGATCATGACCTTCGTCCCAGGGGGTAGAAATGATATTTAAATCTATTTCGGGGTAGGCTTCTTCAAAAGCTTTTTCCAGATTGAGAGCATAATCAGGGGTAAGGCCATCATATTCCATCCACAAAACACTGACTTTTTTTTGGGCTAATGCCGATATTGATAGCCCTAAAACCAACATCAAAACTATACTTACTACCAGAATTTTTCGTTTCAACTACTATCCCTCCCTTTCAAAATTTCTAATAATTTCTCTCCTTTGAGAGAGAAAAGAAATAAACAACGCACCTCCTTTCCCCTAAACTACAATTATAATAGCTTACTGCTATTTATAATGCAATCCAGGTTAAAAGAAACGTTAGCTAAAAGTGCTTCTACTGAATAGCGATAAGGGGGAATAACCTCGGCTATCAAGTAGTCATCATATCCTGTTACTTCTAATGATTTCATAACCTCTGGCCAATTGACATCTCCTTCTAAGGGAATACAAAAACCATTAACATTTCCCACTGCTAAGCGAAAATCTTTAGCATGAACAGTAACAATTCTTTCCCCTAAAATAGAAATCCACTGCTCAGGATATCCAGAAACCAAAACATTGGCGGTATCAAAATGAACTTTAACGTAGGGACTATTTATTTTATCTATAAAGTATCGAAATTCCAGAGGAGAAAGGAGGAATTTATTCCACACATTTTCTATCCCCAGATAAACTTTAGCTTCTTCAGCCACTGAAGCTAAATCTCTAAGAGATTCTTCTGCTTTCTCCCAAGCCACAGGATAAGGAATTACCGGAGAGTCCAAGTCCCAGGGAATATTTACGTAACCAGGAATAACCAAGATAGATTTAGCTTGGAGCTTTGTAGCTATGTTTACCAACCTCTTCACTACTTCCTTTGCTTTTTCTCTGGTCTCTTTTTCTGGAGAAGCCAAATTATATTTCCACAAAAGCCCGGTAGCCAAACTCCTTATCTCTATTCCTTTATCTTCGGCCAAAGTTCTAATTTCCTTCCACTTTTCTTCTCCCTGGTAAAGAGAGATTTCTCCTTCTTCCTCAGGACAGAGCTCTATCCCCTGAAAACCATATTGAGCACTAAGATTGATTACTTCCTTCACAGGCATCCCAGCGGGAAACGCCCAATGATTAATGCCTTTTTTCATCTTTCTCGCCTCCCTTAAAAATTATTACCTCTTCAAGCAGTCTTTATTGTTTAAAAACATTGTAGCATATACTGCTCTTATCTGAACCTTGATATTACAGCCATTGATTAACTCCCAGGTGTATATCTCTAGGTCACTTTCATTTTTCTTATC
>JAGPEW010000186.1 GCA_018056825.1 Candidatus Sordicultor aquaticus | reverse complement strand
TTCTCCTATTTTTTCTCGTAAAAATAGTCGCTCATCTAAAACTATCTGGTCATTACGGCTACGAGCAGTATGAAGCTTGCCACCTATTTCTTCTCCTACTATATTTCGAAGACAAATTTCTACCAAACTATGTATATCTTCAAAAGACGAAGGGTCTATTTTCCCTTCTTCTATTTCCCGAAAAACTTCTCGCAAACCTCGCAAAATTTCCTTGCTTTCTCTCTCCGATATTATTCCTACTTTTTCTAACATCTTACAGTGAGCAGCACTTCCCCACAAGTCATACTTATAAAGGAGAAAGTCTTCCGGGATAGAAGTAGAAAACTCCTTCACCTCCCGGTCTAAATCTTTCTCCATCCGACTCCCCCATAAATTGGTCATGAACTTTTCCTTTTCTCTAAACTAGCTTGTACTCTAGTAGGAAGACCCCATATTTTAATAAAGCCTTCACTAGCTCGATGGTCAAATAAATCCCCTCGATCATAGGTGGCCAATCCCCAATCATAGAGAGAGTATTCCGATTTTCTTCCTACTACTTGCATGCTTCCTTTATAAAGTTTAATTCTTACTATCCCTGTCATCCGGGATAAAAAAGATTTCATAAAGGCATCCAGAGCTTCTCGAAGAGGCGAATACCAAAGACCCTCATACACCAGTTGAGCATATTCTTTTTCTAAATGAGGTTTAAAATGAATTACTTCTCGGGGAAGAACCAGATTTTGAAGGTCACGATAAGCTTCCAAAAGAGTTAAAGCTGCCGGACATTCATAAATCTCTCGAGACTTTATTCCCACTAATCGGTTTTCCACATGATCCACTCGACCGAAACCATTTTCACCACCTACTCTATTTAATTCCTCTACTAAGCTCAAAAGAGAATAATACTTTCCTCCCAAAAGGCGAGGCACTCCTTCTTCAAATCCGATTTCTAAATAAGTAGGTTCAGAGGGAGCATCTTTGGGATTTTTCGTCCACTCAAACACCTCTTCTGGAGGTTCAACTAAGGGGTCTTCTAACACTCCACATTCAATACTTCTTCCCCAAACATTTTGGTCAATACTATAAGGTTGTTCTATAGTAGTAGGAACTGGAATACCATTGGCATGAGCATATTCAATTTCTTCTTCCCTTGACCAGCCCCACTGTCGAGCAGGAGCAATCACTTGAAGATTAGGATTAAGAGCCATTACTGAAACTTCAATACGTACCTGGTCATTGCCTTTTCCTGTGCAACCATGAGCTATCATAGTCGCTCCTTTTTCTTCCGCTACTTTAACTAAGTATTTGGCAATCAAAGGACGAGAAAGAGCAGTTGCCAAGGGATATCTATCTTCATAAATTGCCTGAGCCCAAAGAGCAGGTAAGACATAGTCGTTTAGGAACTCCTCCCGAGCATCGAAAACTAAAGCTTCTTTTGCTCCAATACTCAAGGCTTTTTTTCGTACTTCCTCTACGTCTTTGCCTTGACCTAAGTCTAAAGTGAGAGCATAAACTTCAGCATTAAAATTCTCTTCCAGCCACCTAATAGCTACCGAAGTATCTAATCCTCCTGAGTAAGCTAAAACTACTTTCTGTTGACCCATTTTGGTCCTCCTTTTCTAACTTATATTCTTTCCAAAGCTCTCTTTAATGCCTCTATTCCCTCGTCTATTTCTTCCCTGCCAATAACTAAAGGGGGCAAAAATCTCACTGTATCATCATTACAAGCATTAACTAAAACCCCTTCTTTGAGCATCTCTTCAACAACTTTTTTCGCTTTCCCAGGAACTTCTATGCCTAGCATCAAACCTTTACCTCGAACTTCAGCTACTTCTGAGAAAATAGAAGCTAGCTTTTCTAATTGTTCTTTAAAGTATTCCCCCTTTTCTCTTACCGCCGAGAGAAAACTTTCTTGACTTACTTCATCTACCACCACACACGCTGCCCGCGCACATATCGGGTTTCCCCCAAAAGTGCTTCCCTGATCTCCTCGATGAACTGAAGCAGCAATTTCTTCATTAACTAAAACTGCTCCCAAGGGCAATCCTCCTCCCAACCCTTTTGCTAAAGTAACTATATCTGGTCTTACTTCAAAATTTTCAAAAGCAAAGAACTTTCCTAATCTCCCTATCCCACATTGGACTTCATCAAAAATTAAAACCAGGTTTTTCTCATCACATAATTTTCTTAGATCTTTCAAAAACTCCTTCTCGCAGGGATAAATCCCTCCTTCCCCTTGCACTGGCTCCACTATTATGGCACACACTTCATCATCGAGAACTTTCTCCACACTTTCCAAATTGTTAAGAATAGCATATTCTATTCCAGGAGGGAAGGGGTCTAAATCTTTATGAAATTTTTCTTGAGCAGTAAGACCTAAAGTTAAAAGAGTTCTTCCATGAAAAGAGCGATAAAAAGAGATAAATTTATAGCCCTTACCATATTTCCTTCTGCGATAAAACCGGGACATTTTCAGTGCTACCTCGTTGGCTTCCGCACCACTGTTAACCGAAAACATCCGGGAGAAACCAGATTTTTCCACCAGACGCTCTGCTAATTCTACCTGAGGTACACTGTAGTAGAGATTAGAAACATGAAGCAATTTATCTACTTCTTCTTTTATAGCTTCCTGAAGAGGAGAAAAGGAATAACCTAAAACATTAACGGCAATTCCCGCCATTAGGTCTAAGTATCTTTTCCCTTCCACATCAAAAACATAACACCCTTCTCCTCGCTCTAATACCACCGGCAAGCGATTATAAGTCCCTAAAAAATAACGTGCTTCTTTTTCCATAATTTCTGAAGAGGTCATCCACTTCACCTTCTCTTTATATTATAGTTAACCGCAAAATCCATTACAAATACTATGAGGGGGTAAACCCCCTCATAACCCCCAAAAGATAAAGGAAAAAGATAAGAAACTTAAAAAAACAAAGACCACTGAGGCAAGCTATAGCTTATTTACTAAAACCGATCGCCACGTCGCTGGAGCACCTTTTTCCAGCGTTATAGTTTTTAGTCTTTCTCATCTATTTTGCCTTTAAAGTTTACGCCGTAGGCTATCTT
>JAGPEW010000185.1 GCA_018056825.1 Candidatus Sordicultor aquaticus | reverse complement strand
TAACTATCATTCTTTAATTTTGTTACATTTTGAAGGTGACATTTTCACAGAATAACTACAACAGCCTCAAAAGTTATTGACGATTATCTTGTATTATTGTAATATATTGCAACAATACAATAAATAGGTGATGGGTATGATTGAGAAGATATTTAAGGCTTTGTCCTCTCCTTGGCGCATTGAGATTCTGAAAAGGATAGCGGAAGAACCTCTCTGCCAGTGTGAATTGGAAAAAACTATGGCTATTGATAAAACCACTATTTCTCGTCATGTGCGAGAGTTAGTCTTGGCAGGTTTTGTGGAGATTGAGCAAAAGGGAGTTATGAAGATTTTACATATCAAAGATGAACGAGTTATGGAAATTATTGCTCTGGCTGAAGATATGGTAGAGGAAAAAGTATAAATGTGGCAAGCCGCTTTACAGGAAGGACTTCGCACCATCGTAGCATATCTTAACCCCTGGCATCTTTTGTTGGGGATTGTGCCAGCCTTCCTTATCTCAGGAGCAATTGCTACTCTCGTGGATCGGGAAAACATTTTGCGTTTTTTAGGTCCGGGAGCCAACAAGTGGATTGCTATTACCATCGCCTCCATTGCTGGTGCAATTCTTGCCGTTTGTTCCTGCTCTATACTTCCTATGTTTACCTCTATGTATAAAATAGGAGCAGGGATTGGTCCGGCTACCAGTTTTCTCTATTCTGGGCCGGCAATCAATACTGCTGCCATCTTTATCTCTGCTGCTATGCTGGGGAAAGTTGGCTGGGCTCGGTCGCTTTCGGCAATAGTGATAGCTTTTATAATTGGCTTGGTGATGAACTTTCTTTTTGGAAGGGCTCAAGTTAAAGAGATAGAGAGGAAAGAGGTAAATAATTTATCAAAGAGTTGCATCCCCTGGAAGGGGTTAGTGATTATTTTCACTTTAGTGGCTGTTTACATAGTTGGTTTTAATTGGTATAAGGGCATTTTATTAGTGGTAGCTTTTCTTTTGGGGTATGTTTTGTTTGGAAAAGAAGAACGCAAAAACTGGTATCGGGAATCCTGGAGCTTGTTCAAGCAAATTTTTCCCATATTATTGATAGGAGTGTTCATTGCTTCGGTACTGAAGGCTTTTGTTCCTCCTTCTTTAATCGTAAAACTTTTTGGAAGAGAGAGCTTTATTTCCAATATTCTTTCCTCGGTTATCGGTGCAGTTTTGTATTTCAGCACTCTTACTGAAGTTCCCATAACTCGAAGCCTTATTGAGATGGGAATGAGCTCTGGTTCAGCTATTGCTTTTCTTTTAGCTGGCCCGGCATTGAGCCTTCCTAGTATGATTACCATTAACCGGGTTATGGGATGGAAAAGAGGACTAAGCTATATTGGATTGGTAATTGTATTTTCTGCCATTTCTGGTTCGGTATATGAATTTATATTTTAATTTGTGAGGTGAAAATAATGAAAGTTCAAGTCTTGGGAGCGGGATGCAAAAAATGCAACTTGCTCTACCAAAGTCTTCAATCATTTGTGGAAAAGCATAATCTGAATGCCGAAGTGGAGTATACCGATGACCTGGATAAACTTATGGAAGCCGGGGTTATCATGCCTCCGGCAGTGCTTATCGACGGAGTAAAGAAAAGTGAAGGGAAAATTCCCACTGAAGCTCAATTTAAAGAGTGGTTTCAAGTATAGTAAAAGCCAGCGCAGTGAGGAGATTCCCCACTGTATTTAATTAACTCTATACCAGAAAAGGAGAGAGTGAAACTGATTGGTTTTTTGAATCGTAGGGGTGAGTCTCCTATGATTCAGATTCCTGATAGAAACATTCAGGAATGATAATGAGGGCTGCCATTACAAGGTTTTCCGATACTTTAGTAAAAAAGTAAGGGGAAGAGGTTATGAAAATTGCCGTCTTTTCTGACATCCATTCTAACATAGAGGCGTTTCGGGCTGTTATGTTAGATATTGAGGCTCAAAAACCAGACCATCTTATATGTCTGGGAGATTTAGTGGGGTACGCTCCTTTCCCTAACGAGGTTATAGCGGCAGTGCGTTCTCTCGATATCCCGGTAATTATGGGAAATTATGACCAGGGAGTGGGAAATGACCTAAACGACTGTGGTTGTGCTTATAAGACTGACGAAGAAAGAGTGCTGGGTAACATTTCTCTGGAATGGACTAAAAAAGTGACTACTCCGGAGAATAAAATCTATTTAAAAAATCTTCTTCCTCGATATCAGATGACTGCCGGAGACTATCAAATACTCTTTGTTCACGGTAGCCCTCGTCGGATTAACGAATATCTTTTCCCCGAACGCCCTGACGAGAGTCTCCTTCACGTGATGATGAATGAGACTGCTAATATTCTTTTCTTTGGCCATACTCATCGGCTCTTTTCTCGTATGGTTCAGGATATCTGGTTTATTAACGATGGGAGTGTGGGACGCCCCAAAGATGGAGACTGGAGAACAGGATGGGTGCTGTTGACTATAGAGGAAAACCTTCCTCTCGAGATTGGTTTTAGACGTTGTGAGTATGATTTGGAATCTCTTAAGGTAGCTTATCAAAGCTCTGCTCTTCCTCAAAAGTTTTACTATGACCTTCTTCCCACTAAATGATAGAGAGGAAAGGATAGCTGAGGAAGGAAAAGCGTCTTCCTACTATTAGGGGGAAAATACCCCCTAATAACCCCCAAAGACAAAAGGAAGGAAACAAAAATACAAAAGACTAAAAGAAGAAAAACCACTGCCTCCTGTGGTTATAATCGGTTTTGCGAGATACTATAAAGTCAAGAGGTGTTATCGTCTGCTGGTAGTTTTCCAGACGACGGGTATAAACTCTTCTATGCCTCTACCTTCAGCACGGCAGAGGCTTTAATTTTACTCTCTTTCAATAATTGTAAAACATTATTAGCCTCGGTAAGAGGAAAAACCTCAGTCTTTACCTCCAGATAATGTTTTTGAGCAAAATCTAAAAGCTCTCGAACGTCTTGGCGGGTGCTGTTGGCCACACTTTTTATGCTTCGCTCCCAGTAAAGGAGAGAATAAGGAATCTCGGGTAGAGGGGTGGAATAAATTCCGGCCATAATTACTGTTCC
>JAGPEW010000184.1 GCA_018056825.1 Candidatus Sordicultor aquaticus | reverse complement strand
GGCCAAGTTAATTTGTTTGATTTTTTGAAAATACCAGAAGTGAAAGAAGGAGATGTGCTGGCTGAGCTTATTCCTCCCGGAGAGGGCGTGCCAGGTCAGGATATTTTTGGGAAAGAGATTCCTGCTCTGCCGGGAAGGCCGGCCAAAATAAGAGTGGGGAAAAATGTGGAGTTAATAGAGGAAGGTGCCAAAGCCATTGCTAAAGTAGCCGGAAGGCCGGTTATGGTGGGTAAAACTATATCGGTTCTACCCATTTTCGAATTAGATGGAGATGTTGGTACCTCAACGGGTAATATTTCCTTTGTTGGTTCTGTGGTGGTTCGAGGGACAGTACAAAGTGGTTTTAAGGTAGAGGCGGAGGGAGATATAGAAATTTGGGGTAATGTAGAAGCGGCTACTGTACAATCTCAGGGGAATGTGGTGGTGAGAGGAGGAATATTTGGACGGGAGAAAGGGTTGGTGAGAGCAAGAGGAGATGTAAGAGCTAAAGTGATAGAGAATGCCACAGTGGAAGCAGGGCAAGATGTGAGAGTGGGAGAAGCAGTATTTCACAGCCAGGTTTCAGCGGGTAGAAAAGTGATAGTAGGAGGACGGGGTTTAGCAGTGGGAGGAAAGATAAGAGCGGGAAGTTTAGTGTGGGTAAAAACTCTGGGGTCACCAATGGGCACCGTTACCGAGGTAATGGTAGGGATAGACCCTGCTCTTCGGGAAGAGTATAATTATCTTGTAGAAGAGTTAGAAAAAGTGAAAAATCAACTTGCGGAGGGAGAAAAGGTTTTTAAGGCTATTAATGAGAGACAAAAAGCGGGGAAAAATGTTGATTCTAATGTTCTAAAGGTTTTAGAAAAGTTAGAGAAAACCTGCCAGTTAGCCAGAGAGAAGAAAGAATTTTGTGAAGCGCGACTGGAGGAGCTAGAAGAAATAGTATCCGGAGGGGAAGGGAAGATTTTGGTGGAAGAAAAAGTTTATCCTCAAGTAAGAATTACAGTAGGTAATCTTACTTATCTTGTAAGAGATGAAATTCCTTATGCCTCCTTTTATAAGAAAGATCAGGAGGTGGTAATGGGGAGCTTTGAGAGACCTCGAAGCTAAGGAGGGTGGTTTTATATGGTAGACTCGGTAAGTATGCAGAATATAGTAATACGTTCTCCAGAAGTAGCTCGTATTCAAAAAGTAGAAGATAACGCTTCCACCTTATCTTCTTATGCTTTAGCTCAAGAAGCACAAGATGAGTCTCAAAAGGTGGAGAGAGAAGTAATTCCTTCTCCGGAAACCGACCGTTATACAAAGGAAGAGAATAGAAAAAAGAAAGAAGAGCAGGATATGATGGATTTGGAAAAAAAGGAGAAGAAAGAAAAACAGCTGATGGTAAGGGGAGATAAAGGGAACATCATTGATGTTCGAGTGTGAAAATCTACTTGACTTTAATACATTAGATGCACTCGAGAATTTGAAATTTATTTCTCAGGAGGTATTTGGCTCATCAGCATAATTCTTCTTGTTCCAATTCTTTTATTTCTTCTGGGATAGCTCACTAAGTTTACTTACTGTTTTGTGGCTCAATCCTTTTATCTTCACCAATAAAAATAGTAAACACTTAACTATTTTTTTGGGCCTCTCGATAGTGCTTTCGGATGACAGCTATTTCCTTTACTTTAGAGTTCTAACTTTTCACAATATTGATGCATGGTAACAGTTCTTTTGAGGTGGAATCATTCTTTAGCCTTTAAGAATGCCTTATTACACACCACTCCTAAATGTTAATCAGTTGCTATTATAGAGGACGCGCAGTATAGTTAACTACAAACACCATTGAGGAGTACAACTTGTTAGTCTTTTGTGTTTTTCATTTCCCGCTGGAGGCTGTTCTGGTAAAATTTAACCAGAAAGATTAACGGAGGATGTTTTATGCCTAACTCACACGAGAAGGAGCTTCTCAAACAGGTGATGGCTAAAGTAATGAAGGAGGGCGGTGTCGAAAATAACCAGACAAAGTCTCTCTGGAAAAAAATGTATTATTCCAAAAGGATAAGAGAAAAACTTGTTCGGCTTGGGATAAATGGTAGTATGCTCCTTAATTTTGAAAACGAGGTAGAACGAGATAAAGAGACACCGAGTGCCATCACCAGGGAAGCAATGGAAAGGGGTGTCCCCCTTTGATAACTGAGAATGTTTCCATCTTCTGAGTTGCGCTACCCGCAATTAACTGAAACTCAAGCTCGGGAAAAAGTTTCTGAGTCATAGGTTTAACTATAATCTTAGGAGGCGACAAGCTATGAAAAGAAAATTTGATCGAGTATACCAGTTCAAAATCACTTTAAAAAGAATCAAACCACCCATCTGGCGGCGAATCCAGGTTCCAGAAACCTATACTTTCTGGGATTTACATGTGGCCATCCAGGATGTTATGAGCTGGCAGGATTACCATCTTCATCGGTTTGAAATAGTTAATCCCGCTACAGGAGCTCTAAAGCTAATAGGACTTCCTAGCGATGACGACGATTGGAGCAGGGCAACTCTTTCCGGCTGGAGGCAGAAAATTGCCAAGTGGTTTACTCCGGAAAATAAAGTAGCAGTATATTTTTATGATTTTGGTGATGGGTGGGAACACGAAGTAGAACTAGAAAAAATTCTACCTCGGGAATCCGGAGTTAGATATCCAGTATGTCTGGGAGGGGAAAGAGCTTGTCCTCCGGAAGATTGTGGAGGGGTTTCAGGATACGAAAGACTCCTAGAAATCATTAGCAATCCAGACGATGATGAATATGAAGAAATGTTAACGTGGTTGGGAGGAAAATTCGACCCCGAACACTTTGACCTGAAGAAAGTAGTATTTGACGACCCTGCCATCCGCTTTAAGAAAGCCTTTGAGGAAGAATAAGCACGCCAAGGGGGTGATAGGGGGTACACCCCCGATTGTTTGGCCATTCCCGAAATTAGTAATTGGGAATCCAAGTATTTTTAAATACTTCTGGACCCGGCTTAAAGATTGCTGGGGTAACAACGCAGAAACAAGGTAAAAGTGAAAAAGTCCGGTAACCTTTTTACCCACTTATATAGATTTAACTAAAGGCTCAACTGATG
>JAGPEW010000183.1 GCA_018056825.1 Candidatus Sordicultor aquaticus | reverse complement strand
CTTTGAATATCCCAAAACCATTGGTAATCAGGAGAAGCCCAGAAACGCATGAGGTGGCCATATTCTTTACCAAGAAGATCTGCCTTTTTCATCTGGGAAATCAGATAATCAGAAACCTTAATTTTTCCATCTTCTATTAATCGATTAGCTAAAGCCCACTCATCATCTTGCAAAGCGTCATATAGGGTATCTATAGATAAATTTGGATAATCGTCGGCGTATTCTTCTACAATACCTTCTTTCGACACTAAAAAATCGAAAAATTGAGTAATATCGTTATACGCTATAAGATTGCTACTGATGATTGGCATTCTATGCTTGAAATCGAGGTAGGCATCAGATTCCCAAACCTCGGGGTCGTAAATGTTTCCAAATCTTCCGTCTGCGGTTGAGTAGAAAATTGACCATTCATCTGGAATATTTTCGGGTTCCGCATTGGTGAATACTGTCACCGGGCCTTGAGTCACTTTTTTAGTGTCTCGCTCGTAAGTTGTAAAAAGCCCAGGGTAGTTTTTTAGAATGCTTTGGAGAAGATTCCAGGTTTTATCGGTATCGGTTTTAAAATCTACATGGAGCAAGAGAGTTTCTTCGGGTGTATTATAAATCTTTCCTCCATTTGAGAGGTAAATCTTATAGAGAGGATCTAAATACAGGCTTTGGAGGGTTCCTTTCGTTTTATAATCGGAATCTCCTGTAATTTCATCCCAATCATGTGCTACATACAATTCTTTCATAACTCTGGAATTTCCCTCATCATCGGTGATGGAGAGTTCTATATAATAAACGTCAGCTTCAATACTACCCATCCCATTGTCGATAGCATCTAATAGTGGACGAGCTCTGTAATAATCGTTATGAGAGTGGGTATTTTTAAAGTAAAATTTTTCTCCTATGGGGACAACATCTAGCTCTTGGCCAAACGCTGTAATTGCAAAAGACATAAACAGTAATACCACTAACGAAATACCAAAGGTACCTTTTAAAACCTTCATTTTGTTCCTCCTTTTGTTTTTCACTCTAGTTAAAAGCCTGCAAAAACTACTTCACTGATACCAAACAACATGATCAGAACACTAAGCAAAACACCACACACCTTGTTTTATACTGCACCTCCTAAATTTTTGATAAAACGAAAATTTATTCTTGAATTAAGATTAATTTTACCAATTTCATAGTATATCCTCCTTAAATAAATTATTTATGAAACTGGTTTTAGGGTAAAATACTTTCATCAGTTTGTCAAGAGAAAAGAGTAATAAAAAATTAAGAATATTAACAGCTAATTTTCCACTTCAAAGCGATAATTCACCATCTACATAGCTTGAAAATCTTCTTTAGGTGCTTTATAATAAGAGAGCGGTTTCAGAAAAGGAAGTGAAGAAATGGAAAGAGAAGAAGTTACTATAAATGATATAGCTAAAGAAGCTGGTGTATCCAAAGCTACTGTTTCTCGAGTGCTAAATAATCCTGAAAAAGTAGCTAAGAAAACCAGAGAAAAAATATTACGAGTGATCCAAGAGAAAAACTATCGTCCTAACCCTATAGCTCGCAGTCTTACTACTCGGAGAACGGGAGTCATTGGTGTTGTGGTTTCAGACATCACCAATCCTTTCTATGCGGTGATGGTAAGGAGTATTGAAGAGGTATGCCGGAGCTACCAATATCATATTTTTCTTTGTAACACCGATGGAAGAGAAGAGGAAGAAGAACTATACGTGAAGTCTCTTATAGAAAAAAAGGTGGATGGTATAATCCTGGGAGCTACCCTGATGAATGATCAGGAGATTCAGAGCCTGACTCAAACTCAGACTCCCATGATTTTTGTTTCACGTTTGCCAGAAAATCGGGAGCAGTATGATTATGTGATAGTAGATAGTGTTTTGGGAGGATATTTGGCTACTAAATACCTTCTTTCTTTAGGCCATACCAAAATTGCTTATTTAGGAGGTCATTGGCCTACTTCTTCTAATTTAGAGCGCTTAGAAGGTTATAAAAGAGCTTTAGAAGAAGCAGGGATAGAAGCAAGAAATGAATACATTTACTGTGGCGAATTTAGAATGGAAAACGGCTATCGAGAGGGGATAAAAATACTTAGAGCAGGAAAATACCGACCTACTGCTGTTTTTTCAGCTAATGATGCCATGGCTATTGGGCTCTTGGAGGCTTGTAATGAAGAAGGCATAAAAGTACCAGAAGAGCTATCTATTATAGGATTTGATGATATTCCTTTTAGTGCTTCCCGATTGATTCAGCTTACTACTATTTCTCAATCTACTGCTGAATTAGGTTCTTTGAGTGGAAAGATCATTATGGATAAGGTTCTTAATCCTCACAAAAGAGATATCCGGCAACAGATAGTTTTTCCTCCTAAGCTGGTAATTCGAAAAACTTGTGCTCGAATAAAAGAAGAATAGAGGGATAAATTATGAAGACGAGTTTTGCTGTTTCTTTGCAAAAAACTAAATTTGGAGCTATTGCTTTTGGGGAATCTTTTACTTCTATTATTTCAAAATTGAAGGAGTTAGGTTATCAGGGAGTAGAACTGGCAGTTAGGAATCCCAAAGATATAAAAGGAGAAGAAATAGAAAAAATAATAAATAACTATCAATTAATTGTTCCAGCCATTGGAACAGGGCAAGCATTTATAGAAGAAGGTCTAAACTTAAGTAGTGAAGAAAAAGAGATAAGAGAAAAAACTATAGAACGTTTAAAGAATCATATCGATTTTGCTTCTCAGTGGAGCAGTTTGGTAATTATAGGGCTTATCCGAGGTAATCTCCCCCTTCAGGAAGAAAGAAAAGAAAAAGCCCTCGTGTACTTCAAGGAAAGTCTCTTACAGTGTAGTGAGTTAGCCAAAGAAAAAGGGATTAAACTGGTGATTGAGCCCTTAAATAGATATGAAGTTAATTTCTTAAATACTATAGGAGAAACTTTGGAATTTATCTCTTTTTTGGAAGATGATAACATCGGTATTTTAGCTGATAGTTTCCATATGAACATAGAAGAAGTTGATTTTTATCAAAGCTTAATTGAGGCAGGAGATCGTCTCTGGCATTTTCATATTGCTGATAGCAACCGCTGGGCGC
>JAGPEW010000182.1 GCA_018056825.1 Candidatus Sordicultor aquaticus | reverse complement strand
CTATGGCAAATATAAAGCTAAAGTTTCTTTAGAAGTGTTAAAAAAATTTTCTGGAAAGCCTCAAGGCAAATACATTGATGTTACTGCTATTACTCCCACTCCTTTAGGAGAAGGAAAAACAGTAACCACCATTGGTCTTTCTCAAGCTCTTAATAAAATTGGTAAAAAAAGTATAGTTTGCATTCGCCAACCCTCCTTAGGTCCGGTTTTTGGAATTAAAGGGGGAGCAGCAGGAGGTGGATATGCACAGGTAGTGCCTATGGAAGATTTTAATCTTCATCTTACCGGTGATACTCATGCTGTGGCTACTGCTCACAACTTACTGGCTGCTTTTATCGATAATCATCTCCATCATGGTAATAAATTAAATATTGACCCCTTTACTATTAGCTGGCCTCGAGTGGTGGATATCAGCGACCGAGCGTTGCGTAAAATAGTTATCGGCTTGGGAGGGAAAACCAACGGAGTCCCGCGAGAAAGTAGTTTTGACATTGCTGTAGCTTCAGAAGTAATGGCTATTTTAGCTCTAACTACTGATATTTTTGACTTACGGTCACGTTTAGGGCGAATAGTTATTGGTTACGATAACAATAAAAAGCCAGTTACTGCTGAAGACTTACACTGTGCTGGAGCAATGACGGTTTTGATGAAGGAAGCTATTAAACCCAACCTTTTACAAACTTTGGAAAACACTCCTTGTTTTGTGCATGCTGGCCCTTTTGCTAATATTGCTCATGGAAATAGCTCCATTGTTGCCGATCAAATTGCTCTGCGCCTGAGTGATTATGTGGTTACCGAAAGCGGTTTTGGTGCCGATTGTGGGATGGAAAAATTTATGGATATCAAATGTCGCTATAGTGGCCTAACTCCCAATTGTGTAGTGATGGTTACTTCCATCAGGGCCTTGAAAATGCACAGCGGAAAGTATAAAGTAGTTGCTGGTAAACCTTTGGATCCGGGGCTCACCTGCGAAGATATAGAGGCGGTAGAAAAAGGAGCAGAAAATATGGTAAAACAGATTGAAAATGCTCGTCTTTTTGGGGTGCCGGTGGTAGTGGCTATCAATCTCTTTACTTCTGATACTGATAGAGAAGTAGAAACGGTGAGAAAAATCGCTTTAGAAAGTGGGGCTTTTGCTGTAGAAATATCTGAGGTATGGGAAAAAGGGGGAGAAGGAGGAAAAAATTTAGCCGAAGCAGTGGTGAGAGCCTGTGATGAACCTCAAAATTTCCACTTCCTCTATCCCTTAGATATTCCCATTAAAGAGAAAATCGAAATTATAGCTACCCAGATTTATGGCGCCGATGGGGTGACTTATGAGCCCAAAGCTGAAGCAGGGATTAAAAGATTTACGGAGTTAGGTTGGGATAAGCTCCCTATCTGTATGGCCAAAACTCATCTTTCTCTTTCTCATGACCCCAATTTGAAAGGTAGACCCCGAGGATTTAAAGTTCCCATCCGAGATATCCGTCCCTCTATCGGTGCGGGATTCCTCTACCCTCTTTGTGGAGAGATGAGCACTATGCCTGGCTTGCCCTCGGAACCAGCGGGAAATAAAGTAGATATTGACGGGGAAGGGAGAGTAGTAGGTCTTTTTTAAGGGAGGAAAAAGTGAACTACGACTTGGTAATAATGGGGGGAGGAGTAGCAGGATTAACTCTCGCTCAAACCTTGCAGGATAAGCTGGAAGTTTTAGTGGTAGAAGAGTCATCTCCGGGGGGGATGGCCTCAAAGTTAGGGTGTAAAGCTACTGATGAGTGCCTCTCCTGCGGAGTTTGCCGATTTATCAATATAGAAAGAGAGCTGTGCTTTAAGAAATTTGATATTTGGGAAGGTAGAAAAATAACTTCTGTGGATAAATCCGACAGGGGATTTCACCTTAAAACTGAAAAAGGAGAAAAAGTTACCAGCCAGTTGCTAGCTGTGGCAACTGGCGCCTCTCCTTTAGAGATCAAAAATCTTTCTCGCTGGGGAGGAGGTTTATCCCGGGTTTATAGTGGCTGGGACATAGAAAGAGGTCTAAACGAAGGTATCATCTCTTCTTTTCGAGATTGTTCCTCTTTGGCTTTTATCCAGTGTGCTGGCTCTCGCAATTTCAAAGAGAAGCGGGGTTATTGCTCTCAAGTTTGTTGTCGCTATGCTTTGCGTATCGCTGAAAATCTCAAATTTTCTTTCCCTCAAATGAATATTGATTTTTATTATATGGATTTGCAAATTTTGGGAAAGTAAAAAGAAAAATTATGGAAGATAACTGATAAAATTAATCTAATTCGCCACCTACCTTATGAAGTAAACGAAGAAGGGGGAAAGTTGTCTCTGGTTTTTGAGGAACAAGGAGTGGAGAGAAAAAGCTATGATGCCCTCGTGCTTTCCGTGGGAATGGTTCCTTCCTCAGGGACTAAAGAAATAGGAAAGTGGTTAGGGCTTAATTTTGATTCTGCCGGTTTTATAAAATCTTATGGTTTGGGTCACACTTCCTGTGAGGGAGTGTTTGTATGTGGAACAGCTTGCGGTCCTAAAGATATTGAAACTACTCAGGAAGAGGCTCAAAAGGTGGGAGAAGAAATCTGGCGAGTAAGGAGAGGATGAAGTGAATAAACTTCTCTGGTTAGGAAATGAGGCTTTTTATTTTCCCGATTTCTGGATAGAGGAGATGGAGAGAGATAACGGCTGGGAAATAGAGGTAAAAAATTGGGGAAATAAACCCGGCAATTTTACCGAATACGATAGGATTTTTATTTTAGGAGATAGCTTTTCCTTTACGCAAGAAAAAATATCCTCGCTCTCTGAGGAGTGGGAAGTGAATCCTCTAAAGGTTCGAGTTTTCCCCGGAGAAGAAGTGAAAATTATTTTTCCTGAGTCTTTTTTATCTATCTTGGAGCAGTTTATAATTCAATCTCTTTCCCAACCCCTTTTCCCCGTTGAAGCCCGAAGGGTGGTTCCCGCAAATAGAGTTTTAGTTTTACCTCAATTATCTCCGGCTTTAGAACAAACCTTGAAAGAAAGAGGAATAGATATAATAGTTCCTCCTTCTTCTTTTTATCTTCGGAGAGAGGGGATAAATTTTCGCCTTTATCCTTCCCGAGAT
>JAGPEW010000181.1 GCA_018056825.1 Candidatus Sordicultor aquaticus | reverse complement strand
GAGTTCCTTCTCCAAGGGATAAGCTCATACTTGAAAGGTGGCTACTAATTCTTTTAGTTCTTGAGCCAATTGAGCCAGAGATTGAGAAGCAGAGGTAAGTTCTTCTAATGAGGCGCTTTGCTCCTCAGTAGACGCAGAAACTTCTTGTGAAGAAGCAGCGTTTTCCTCTGATACTAAAGCCACTGAATTCATAGCTTTGCTTACTGCCTGAACACGATTATCGATTTCCTGAATCATTTGAGCGTTATCCTCAGAAAGAGCTGCTACCTCCTCAGCACTTTTCTCTGTGACTTTTTGAGAATTCTTTGCCTCTGTAAATACTAAGTTTAGATTATTAACGCTTTGGATTACTTTCTGGATAGTGATGAGGATATTCTGGAAATTCTTTGCCACTTCTTCTGATTCTTTTACTCCCTCTTGAACTCGGTCTTCGGCTCTTTCCATTCTCTCTACTGCCATTTGAGTATCATTTTTTACTTCCCCGATTAATTTTGAAATCTGTTGAGCGGCCTGAGCTGATTCTTCAGCTAATTTTCGGACTTCATTGGCTACTACAGCAAATCCCCGCCCTGCTTCTCCTGCTCGGGCGGCTTCAATAGCTGCGTTTAAGGCTAAGAGATTGGTTTCTTCGGCAATTCCAGTGATTAAATCTACAATTTTACTTATTTCCTGGGATCTCACTTCTAGTGTGGAAATAGATTGAGCTACTTCTTGAGTTACCTGAGAAATGACCTTGATGTTCTGAGCTAGAAGAGAGAGAAGCTCTTGCCCTTTTCGAGCTTCTTTTTCACTATTTTCTCCTTCGGTGCTGGTTATCTTCATAGCTTGTTCAATCTCTGAAAGAGAAAGCTGATTTTTTTCCAGCCCCTTTTTCATTTCTGCTATTAAGTTAAGGTTTCTCTGAGTAGCTTCGCTAAGCTGGTGGGTAATTTGAGAAATCTTCTGAGTCTCTTGGTTAATGGCTTCTAACTCAGTGCTTTGTTCTGTAGAGCCTTGTGCTACTTGACTAATAGTCTTAGCAATCTCTTCAGTGGCTTTAGAAATCTCCTCAATAGAAGAAGACAACTCCTCACTCGAGGAAGCCAGAGTAGAAGAAACTCTCAACACCTGGCTCACGATATCTCGAAGTTTTTGAATCATAGAGTTGAAACTGTGAGCTACTTGCCCCATCTCGTCTTTACTTTTTATTTTTATTTCTTGTCGGAGGTCCCCTCTTTCTACTGCTTCACAACCCCGGGCTAAGCTCCGGACAGGAGCTAAAATGCTGCGATAGAGAAGAATGGCAGAGATTAACCCCCCAATTATAGCTATAAGACCTACTAAAAGCAGAGTGTTCTGAACTCGGCCTATATTGGCGACAATAGCACTAACTCCCTGTAGTGAGGCTTTCTCATAATATTGGACAATTTGCTCTAAAACCCCTCGGACTTGATTTAATGCCGGGATGGTGGTTTGAACATATTCAGAAAGAGCTTCTTCTTTTTTTCCTTGGGATAAAAGCTGGTTAACAGTAGTTGCTGATTGGTGGAGCTTCTGGTGAGGTTCAACGAGCTGAGATAATAAACTTTTGACCTCTTCTTCCTCTATTTTTTGACCTTCATTAGCTAGCCATTTTCCTAAATTACATTTAGTGGGGTCTGTTTCTCCTTTGAATTGTTCTCCTGTAGCTATAGAAAAGGAAAGTTGCTCCTGCCAAAGTAAGTGGTCAATTTCTCGCTGCAAGATAGAAGTCCGGTTATTGTGCAACTGGGAAAGAATATGAGAGGCTTTGTTAGCCTCATTAATAGAGTAGTACCCCAATCCTACTGCTATTAATAGGAGGATGATCAACAATCCAAACCCTAGCAGTAATTTCCCTCGCAGCGACAAACTCATTGTTCTCGCTCTCCTTCTTTTTCTCTCTCTATTTCTTCTTTCATATTTTGCAGAGCTCCTTTTTCTTCCTTGGTTAACACTTTAGCTAAATCTAAAAGGATAAGAAGCTTATTTTCTAATTTACCTACTCCTTTTATGTATTCAGTATCGATAGAAGAGATAATGAGAGAAGGAGATTCTATTTTGTCTTCACTAATTCTTAACACCTCATCTACGGCGTCTACAATCATTCCTACAGTATGAGGGGGAACTTCTACTACTACAATTCTCGTATTTTTAGTTTCTTCCCGGGGTGGAAGATGGAACCTCTTGCGGAGGTCAATCACTGGTATTACTCTTCCCCGTAAGTTAATTACTCCTTCTACAAAATCTGGAGCTCCAGGAACTTTAGTAATAGGTTGCATACGGATAATTTCTTCTACTTGAGAAATGTCCACTCCATAAGTTTCTTCTCCCAACTGAAAAGCTACTAATTGGAATTCTTGAGGCAAGGTTCTTCCCTCCCTTTTTTATAGATTACGGTTTTACGCTGCCAATTATAAAAAGAAACTAATCCTTCTTCTTCCATATGAAGAATGACCTCCCAAACATCCGCTATTTCCACATTTAACTTCTGGGCTAAATCTTTTAAGAATATTGCTTCAGAAAAAGAGTCCCAGACTTTTTTTTCTAGTTCCTCACGCAACTTTCTTTCAGACACCGAGTTATTCCTTCCCCGATGAATCTTTTTCTTCCTTTCTTCCTGGAGAAGAACTTTGGTTTGAAAGAGGAACAACTAATACACTTCGATATTTAAATAATGCTGTCTGGTTGTTTTTTACCTGTATCATATTTATCTACCTCTCTTATAATTATATCGGCAGTTTCTTCTAAAACTTTAGAGGCTGAGGATTTTTTCTTTCTTAGAAGGAGCAATCTGGCAGCGAATTCTTTGTATCGCTGGAATTCGCGTTTTTGAATATTATCTCTCAAAGCATAAAACTCTTCCCAGTGAGAAATAACTTATTTTGGCTCCCTTTTTTCATACCCTCGCCGATAGGGATAACCTTCAGTAATAGTATCCTATCTATTGTGGCCATTATTCGAGACTCTAAAATAACAAATTTTTGTAAGATACCTAAGAGTTTTTGGATTCTCCCTATGCAGATCTAGCCCATCGTCCTACAGAAATTATAGTATCCCTAAATGTTTGACATCTTCTAATTTTTGGTGGAATTTGCT
>JAGPEW010000180.1 GCA_018056825.1 Candidatus Sordicultor aquaticus | reverse complement strand
CCTACAGTTGCAGATTCCGACAGCTCCTCGGAAGGAGGCTCTCCAAGTCCTTCCCCTTCCCCTTCTCCATCTCCTTCAATCGATACCACCGTATGTCTTGATGATTGTCTAGATTTTTGTTCCGAATGGTGTCAGGATTGCACCGTTTGTAACTGTGCAGAGGGGCCAGTCACTTTACCCAGTGGAGAAACTTGTCTTGGTCAATGTTTTGATTTTTGTGAGGAATGGTATGATGCCTGTCAAGAATGTGAAGAGGAAGAAACTTGCGATCCTTGTCAGCAGGAAGAAGAAACTGACGAAGGTTGTGCAACCGGGAACTGCCCTATCAATTAACGACCTTCAAGTCTCACTCGGAGGAAAAGGGAACAGGTATTTTTCCTTTTGTGATGGCCAAAGTACAAGATAATTGGTCTGTGGGGGTATGTGATAGATTTATAATTCCGGATGCAGAAGTTATCGAAAAAGATAATCTCTTTAGATTATCTTCTCAGAAGAATAAGAAAGAGAAAATATTTCATTCCGCCGGGACAATACCTCCCATAGACTCTCCTTGTCCATTAAACTGCTGATAAACAGCTTTTGCTTCTTCTAAAGAAATATTTTTTAACATTTCTTCATAACGGAAGATAAAATCCCAGCCTAAACCCACTCTCTCGAAAAAACTGAGAAGAGAAGAGAGAGAAAAAACTGTTTCTAAACAATGGAAGAAATTTCCTCGGGTATAATTTTTAGCTTCCTCAAATTCTTCGTCATCAATATCAGACAACCCTCGAAGTTCCTCTCGTAAAATCCCCACTACCGAGTCAAAATAAACGTAGGGAAAATTGGCATAAGCACAGATAAAAGATGGCCCCCGGAGAGGAACATAAAGAGAACCTACTTGATAGCTCAAACCCCGTTCTTCTCTGATTTTTAGGAAGAGTCGAGAGTACATGCCTCCTCCTAAAATATTATTGAGGACATCAAAAACTGTCCTTTCTTTCTCTTCCAATAAAGATGGAGCTTTAAAACCCACCACCATCCAGCTGTCTCTTACTTCTCTCCGGTCTACAATTTTTAAAGAGAGAGGAGAAAATTTTTCTGGATGAGGGTTAAGAGACTCTTTAGGTATAATTTCTCCCATTTCTTCATAAAAAATATTTTCTACCTCATCAGGGTCAAAGTTTCCCACCACCGCAGCTACCATATTATTAGGCACATAAATTTTCCTATACCAAGACCAAATCTCTTCCTCTCCTAAATCGCGCAAGGCTTTTTCTTCTCCTAAAGTGGGGAAGGCATAAGGATGACGACCATAAAAAGCTCTTTTAAACCGCAACATAGCAGCCTGGAAAGGGTCATCATCTAGAGAATGAAGGATGTTCAAAAGAAAAGTTTTTTCCCGCTCCACCTCCTCTTTTTGAAAAGCCGGATTTTTAATGGCTTCAAAGAACAACTGGAGCATCGGTTTCATATTGATGGCTGGACCTTGTATGACTACTCGCCCGGTAAAATAATTAGAAGCGCTATCTATAGTGGCTCCTAGATTCTCTACCGCTCGATTAAAATCTATAGCACTCTGGCGTTGTGTCCCTTTCAAAAGCACTTCTTGCATCAGAGCAGAAATTCCCCGCTCTTCTTCTTTCTCAAAAAGATTGCCCAAATTCATACACAAATTAACTGCTAAAAGTGCGCTGTTAGGCCGAGGAAAAAGTATTAATGTGAAGCCGTTTTTAAAAGTTATCTTTTTTATCAAATTAGCTATGTCTTCCATATCAAGCCCCCGGTTCTATAAAAATAAATGTAGCTCGCTCAAAGTCAAGATATTTCCTCACCATCTCTACTATATCCTCACTCTTAAAACTTCCTAAATTAAAGAAATGGCGAACCACCCGGTCAATATTATCAGTAACATCAAAACGACCCAAGAGCTCTGCTGCCCCTGAAGTAGTCTCTAAAACGCTGAATAAGCTGCTACGCAAAAGATTTTTGCCTCGCATTAACTCCTCTTCTTCCGGAGGATTAGAGATTAAATTTCTCACTTCTTTCTGAATTTCTTCTTCTATCTTCTCTTTTTCCCCTTGAGAAAAAGTATAGAAAATGGCAAATATACCAGCCTTTTGATAATAGGAATAAGCAGCATGAATAGTATCTACCAGCTTTTTTTCCTCTCGTAAAGCTATGTTTAGTCGAGAACCAATCCCATCACCTAAAATTAAAGAAAGAAGACGCAAGAGATAAAAATCATCTTCTCTAATTCCCTCAGTCAAAAATCCTATTGCCCCATAGTAGCGGCGCACATCCATAGAACAACTTACCATCTGCTGATTAGGAGAAAGAAGGGTAGGAAAAGGTGAGAAAACAAAGTTTTCTACATCATGGAATTCTCCTACTAACCTTTCAGCTTCTGCAAAAACCTCTTCCTCAATAACATCACCTACTACTACCAGAGTAAGGTTAGCAGGATGATAAAAGTGTTTCTGATGTTCCAATAAATCTTCCCGGGTAAAAGTCTTCACTGTATCTTCTACTCCTAAAATAGGCTTACCATAAGGAGTGCCAGAAAATACCCTTTCGTAAAGAAGATGGGTTAAACGTTCTTCTGGGTCGTCTTCATCTAAATGGATTTCCTGTATAACCACCATCTTTTCTTTTTCTATCTCTTGGGGATCAAAAAGAGGGTGAAAAAGCAAATCAACTTCCAATTCTAAAGCTTCCCTCCAATATTCCTGGGGCACCACTAAATAAAAATCGGTGGTATCTAGAGAAGTCCCAGCATTCATGACCCCTCCTAAGGCTTGCACCCGGCGAGACAGTAAAGAAGCAGGATAATTGGTAGTACCCTTAAAAACCATATGTTCAAAAAAATGAGATAAACCATTTTTTTCTGGTTTTTCGTCTTTCACTCCCACTGGAGCCCAGAAATTAATAGCTACAAGGGGTGAAGACATTTTCTTAGCTATCACCCGGAGTCCAGAGGGAAGCACTTTCTTGGTATAAGTAAAGGCATATTTTTTCAACCCTAAATCAACCCACCTCTCCCCCAATAATTTAGTTACCTTACTATAACTTAAATAATTTAATTTAACCTCTTGACTTTTTGTCTTCATTACTATATAAG
>JAGPEW010000179.1 GCA_018056825.1 Candidatus Sordicultor aquaticus | reverse complement strand
TCTTAATACCCTTATTAAAGAGAGAACCTGTGTTGTATTGTTTATTAGAGCTATAGCTAAGAGAGAAAGAACTTCTGGCACAGGATTTGGCTATTGAGAGAATGAGTAATCTTCTAGAGAAAATCCTGCTGGATTTGCAGGTTAGAGGTTTAGAAAAAAGACTCTCATGGGCAGCAAGAGATGGAGCTATGGGGTTCTGGAGTGTTCTCCAGGTTTCTCCGGGTATATGGTAAAACCCGTCCTTGAATATCTGGATGCATAAAACTGATGCCTAAAATTTTTTATGATTCAAAGCTTATAGGAGGTTAAAAGTTCACATTCTTGTAATTTAGGAGCTTTCCTTCTAAAAAATCATTCTCTTCTTTTTCTATTATTACCTCTACGATTTCTCCTACTTTTGATTTTCCTCTAAACTTAACTGGGATGTAGTTTTCAGAATAGCCTGAATCTCTGCCTTCCTGAACTGATTCTACCAAAACTTTTAATTTCTTACCTAGAAAAAGGCGATGGTATTTTTTTTGGTTTTCTCGAGCTACTTCTAAGAGGATTTTTTCTCGGTTTTTCTTTTCTAGAGGGGGAACTCCTTTTTCTTTTTCCCAGAAAAAAGCCGGCGTTCCAGGACGAGGGGAAAAGGAAAAAACATGCATTCGAGAAAAACCCATTTCTTGGATGAAATTAACCGTGTTTTCAAAGTCTTCTTTTTCTTCTCCGGGGAATCCTACTATGATATCGGTGGAGATAGCTACAAAAGGGGAATATTGGCGCAACCGGGAAACCAGAGCTCGGTAATAAGCAGTATCGTATCCTCTTCTCATACTTTTTAAAATTCGGTCACTACCACTTTGCAAAGGAAGGTGAAAATGAGGGCATACTCTGTCTTGCAGTGAAAAATAACGTTTAATAAACTCCTCGTCCATTAAAAATGGTTCTAGGGAACTCAGTCGAAAGCGCGCTAAGCTAGTATTATTCACTAATTCTTCCAAAAGGTTGATAAGTTCTTTACTTCCTCTCTCTTTTCCGTAATAACCTAAATTTACTCCACAGATAACTATTTCTCTTATTCCTTCTTCTTCTAGTGCTTGAGCTTGTCTTATGATTTTTTCTGGATTTTCGCTCTTTACTTTGCCTCGGAGATAAGGAATTAGGCAATAGCTACAAAAATGATCGCAGCCATCTTCTATTTTAAGCCAGGCACGAGTTCGAGAAGGAAGGGGGTATTCGGCAAGAGAGAGATTTTTCCCCCACCATTGTCCTACCAGGGAAATGATTTCTTTTTCTTTGGGAAAGTGGGGTAGCAAAACAACTGATTTTTCAAAAGGATTTTCTCCTTCTTGAGCTATTAACTGAGCATAACAACCAGTTAATATTATTCGAGGAGCGAGGTTTTTTCGCAGGATTCTATTTACTAACTGTCGAGTTTTATGTTCTGCTTCTTTGGTTACTGCACAACTGTTAATTATGTAAAGGTCAGCTTCTTCTCCAAAGTCTACCACTTTTATCCCTTCTCGAGAAAAAGTAGTAGCCAAGATATCGCTTTCCACTTGGTTGACTTTGCATCCTAAAGTTTTTATTGCTACCTTCATTCGTTCTCCAGAAAAGAAGCCACTACTGAGGCACAGAAGAGGCTAGCTGTTTCACTCCGCAAAATTTTTGTACTTAGCTTTACTCCCTTTCCTTTTTGTAAAATTTCTTCCTTTTCTTTCTTAGTTAAGTCTCCTTCTGGACCTATCACTATTTGGAAACTTCTCTCTTTTTGGTCTTTCAAGAAAGACCAGAGAGTTTCATCTCCTTCTGGGTCAGCTAAAACCACTGTCCCTCGCGAATTGCTCAAGGAAGATACAAAATCTTCCCATTGCTCTAATAGTATTAAATCAGGAAAAATAGTTCTTCCCGATTGTTTACAAGCGCTTAAGATAATTTTCTCCCACCTCTCTTTTTTTTCTCGGGAGATAACGTTTTTCAGAGAGTTATGAGGGAAGAAAAAACCTATCTGTGATACTCCTATCTCGGTTAATTTTTCTACTAACCAATCTAAGCGGGAAGGACTTTTTAGCATAGCTTGCCACACTATGAGATCCAAATTCTTTTTTTCTTCTCCTATCTTTTCTTCTACGCTTATTTGGGCTTTTCCTTTGTGTTCTTTCTCATAAACTCCCTGGAATAAGTTACCTTTTCCATCACAGAGGAGAACAAGAGAACCAGGCTTTATTCTTTCTACTAAAAGATGGTGGCTCTCCTCGGAGGAGAGCAAAATTGTTTCTTCAACCATCAAAGAAGGGTGAAAAAAGAAACGACTCATAAAGAGAAATATTTACTCAGGGTGAGTAAAAGCTTCCTTTAAGCGCTCAAATACCCCGCTCTGTTTGCGATTATCGCCATTTCCTCTAACGATATTTTCGCTTCTCTCTAGGTCTTTGAGTTTTTCTAAAATTTGCCGATGCTCAGAAGTAAGTCGGCGAGGAATATGAAGTTTAACTCTGATGATCTGGTCTCCTCGGCTGCCCATTTGAGGATCAGGTAAACCTTTTCCTCGCAAGCGCAATAGAACTCCGCTTTCTGTTCCGGCAGGAATGCGTATTTTTTCTGTACCCCGCAAAGTAGGTATCTCTACTTCATCACCCAGAACTAGCTGAGGATAAGTAAGCTCCAAATCATAATAAAGGTCTGTTCCTTTTCTCTCTAAAACAGGATGGGGTTTAACTTTAATATGGAGATACAAATCACCTGGTGGTCCTCCATTTTCTCCTGCTTCTCCTTCTCCAGCTACTCGGAGACGATAACCGCTATCTACTCCGGCGGGAATCTTAATTTTAATTGTTCTTTCTTTTTTGACCTTACCACTTCCTCGGCAAAGAGAGCAGGTATCTTCTGCTATCCACCCTCGACCTTGACAATAAGAACAAGGCCGAGAAGTAACTACTGAGCCAAACAATGAAGTTTGAGTGTGGCGGATTTCTCCTCTTCCTTGACAATGGGGGCAAGCAACTTTTTTCTTTCCCCCTATTCCCTGACATTCGGGACAGGTCTCCATCCGGGAGAAGGAAATTTCTTTTTGCACTCCTTCAGCTGCTTCTCCAAATTCTAGGGTAATTTCTACTTTTATGTCTTGTCCT
>JAGPEW010000178.1 GCA_018056825.1 Candidatus Sordicultor aquaticus | reverse complement strand
CCCCTTTACCGCTCCGGCCACTAGTCCCATTCGGACAAAGCGCTGGATGCCAATATAGAGAAAAGCGGGAATCAGCCCAGCCACCAAAGCAGTGGCAGCTAATCTTCCCGGGTCTATAATCTCTCCTCCCCAAAGAAAGAAGCCAATGTGAATAGGAAGAGTGTATTTATCCTGGGAGTTGAGTAAGACAGTAGAAAAAACTGCATCTCCCCAAGACATAACAAAGGAAAAAATAGCCACTGTTACTAGACCAGGAGCAGCCAGGGGTAAGGTAATACGCAAAAAAGATTGGAAACGAGAACAACCATCTACCATAGCTGCTTCCTCTAATTCTTGAGGGATACCCATAAAGTAGCCGCGCAACATATAAATAGCAAAAGGAACAGTATAAGCTAAGTGAGCCAAAGTTAAACCAGAAAGCGAATCGTATAAGCCTAAACGATTCATAATCACCGTAATAGGCACCATAAGGATAAAAGGAGGAAAAACGTAAGCAAAGAGAATATAAGAAGATACTATTCTTTTCCCTCGATACTGAAAGCGAGCCAAGTTATAGGCAGCAATGCTACTTATTACCATGGTCAAAGCTACCGCCCCTCCTGCAACGAGTAAGGTATTAAGCAAGGGAGTAGTAATGGTAGGAGAAATGGAAAGCATGGCACCGGTAACCTCTGCCATACTTCCTTGAGAACCTACAAAAATATCTCGAAAATTAGCTAAAGTGGGATGACGAGGAAGACCGGTATTCCACACTTCTCCTTCGGGAGAAAAAGCAGTTTTTACTACCCAATAAATAGGAATAAATATCCAAAAAAGCAAAATCACCACAAAAAAAGTAATTAAAAATTTAGCATTTCTATTTCTCTTCATTTCTACTCTAGACTCCTTACCGTGAAATAGATCAAAACGGCAAAAATGGGAAGAATGGTCACCGCATAAGCTGAAGCTAAAGGATAATTTAGGCCTAAGAGAAAGGCAATCTTATAAGTAGCCATAGGAATAGTGAGAGTAGCATCAGCCGGGCCACCTCCGGTCATCATTTTGGGAATAACAAAATCTCCCATAGTCCACATAAGAGAAAGTCCACAAACAATCAAAAACACATCTTTCAATAAAGGAAGAGTAATAGAAAAGAATTTCTGCCAGGAAGAAGCACCATCAATTTCGGCTGATTCATATAATTCGCCGGGAATAGATTGCAAACCAGATAGAAATCCCAGATAAAAAAAAGGCCACCCATGCCAGACATTTACCAAAATCAGAGAAGGCATGGCATACTGAACCCCCAACCAGTGAATAGGTTTCAGACCTACAGCCCGTAGAAGCGTATTTCCTATTCCCCGATAGTCATAAACAAACCAGAACAGAACACTGACAACAAAAGGCTGAAGAGCATAAGGTAAAATAGCCAATCCTCGCAAGATTCCTCTTCCTCGAAACTCTTGATTTAAAAGAACAGCTACCCCCAAACCAATGATAGCTTTAATGACTACTGCTGGAAAAGCATAAATAAAAGTATTTTTCAGGCTTTTATAAAATATAGGGTCTCGAAATATCTTGGAAAAATTCTTTATCCCCACAAAGGTAGGTAGCTTTCCAATAGGCATATGTTGCAAACTCATCCAGAAGGTATAAATAAGAGGAATTATGAGGATTAACCCTAAAATCAAAAGAGCAGGAAGAACATAAGCCCAGATGCCTAAAGTTTTACTTTTCAACTTCCTCCTCCTTCTTAATCATTTGCCCTCCAGTTTCACCTGGAGGGCAAATGATACTCATTTTCCGTATGCTTCCTGCACCATATCTTCTAATTTAGCTTGAAATTCATCGATTACCTTATCAAAGTCTTCCCCCTTTATCACTGCTCTTATCACCATATCGTTAATCACCCATCCCCAGCACAAGTCTTCTATCACCGACGAAGCTTCCCCTAAAGGATAGGCCATTGGGGTAGTATGGAATTTGGTTCGCATAGCTGCTTCGTAAGGATCCATACCCATAAAGGGATATTTGCCTTGCTTCCAGTTTTCGCTAAGCACTTGCATTTGGCTCTTCAATACTGGAAGATTATAAAGTTGAGATTGTTCACACCATCCCTGACGGTAATTTTCTTTGTTGCCAAAGAAATTGTACAAAAGGTCTTTAGCTAAATCAGGATAAGGGGTTGAACTGAAAATGAAGTTACTTTCATCACCTTGGTCGATGGGAAAAGCATCAGGATAAATCATAGTTTTAGCTACCAAATCTGGCTTCCCGGTCATTATCCCATACCAAATACTCATGGGATTAGAGGTCATAGCTATCCTTCCCTCTAAGAAAGCCATATTGTTGGATATATCTACCCATTCTCCCGAATCCGGAGGAGTTAAACCCCGGTCATAAATATCTTTTTCAAAGGCAAATGTTTTCTTAGCTATGGAGCGATTAGGTTCTTTCCCAAAAACTGCCCCTTCCACGGATCTATCACTTAAGAATCCTCCTCCAAAACCATAATAATAAATCTGGAAAGTCCAATAACAATCAGCTCCGCTTCCCCCCAAGGGTAAACCAATTCCATATACCCCGGGTTCTACTTGGTTAGCTTTTTCGGCTGCCGTCAAGACCTCCTTTTCGTCATCAAAAGGCAACAACTCAAGAACTCCAGCTTTTTCGAGGATATCTTTGCGGACATGCATCCAGCTTAGCTCGAATCCAGAAGGAATAGAATAAATTTTCCCATCTATTGTACCTTGCTTAAGTTTAATCTCAAAGAAGTCATCCCTTCCAATCTTATCCACTATGTCATCTAAAGGCAGTAAAAGACCAGCTTCAGCAAACTTAGCTGTAGGATAACCTCCAATAACCATATCTGGTTCAGTCCCTGAAGCTATGGCTGTAGCTAATTTTGGGGACATATCTGCTACTGGAATCCAGGTAATTTTTACATCCACTCCATTGGCTGCTCCCCATTCGTAAGCTAAAGAGTTAAACCAGTAGGCTTGAGCTGGAGCAAAAGAAGCACGTCCCCAAATTTCTAAAGCGGGTTTTTGAGCTAAAGCTATCCCTCCTAATAACACCAACACCACAACTAACACAATAGCTCTCTGTTTCACGGCTAAATCCCTCCTTCTTAGTTAGTGAAACCGAAGAAATTGAGGAAA
>JAGPEW010000177.1 GCA_018056825.1 Candidatus Sordicultor aquaticus | reverse complement strand
AGGACCGGGAGATGGGGGTGAACTTTCGTTTTTCCTTTTGGAGAAGCCGAGAACGGTGGCTGGAGATATGGCCAGGAGCTTCCTTCTCACCTCTTGGGAGAGAACCAGTTCCTCATGCTTTTCCAGTTTTTCGATCATCCAAGGAAGTGAGGGAGCGAGTCTTTTCCCACAGGGACAGTCAAAGATGAGCCAGATCTTTTTTAAAGAAGCAAGGACTTCCTCATCATAGATCTTTTTTCGGTTCCTTTTTACCTTGGTGATGGATCCAATGACTCGATACTTTTTGCCGTCTTGTCCGGTGAGATAGACTTTCCGTCCATGATGAGAAAGGAGCCAGGAGGCATACGTTCGGGTATATCCAGTGAGATGGACGAGTTCATCTAAGATCTTTCTTTTTTCTTTCTTAGTGGCTTTTTGATACTCGGGTGCCATTTTCTTAATGATTTCTCTTCTAATATTCATGGTGAGCTCCATTTTGTTACCTCCAGTCTTTTAAAAAATCACCTGGAGGTAGAATAATGTATATCAAGATTTTTAGGTGAGGCAACGATAGGAGTTCATCAAAATTTTAAGTGATTCAATTCGAGGACTTGACCAAAATATTAATTCAAGATACGCTATTAATATCTATTCTTAAGGAGGCGAAATATTTGAGTAAACAAAGAATTTTTTACCTTAGTTTGGTTTTTCTGTTTTTTGTTGGTTTCTTTTCTTTTATTGCTTTTGGAAATGAAGCACCAATAGCAATTGAGAATTCATTAGAGCAAACCAATGCTCTTCGTGAAGCCTTAGAAAACGAAGGATTTCTGGTTCAAGAAGGGAAGCTGGAAACTTTTGACGTCTTAAAAATATTTGATGCCGGTTTAATTCCCAGTTGTTGGGGGAACAATCCAACAACGCCCTACATGATTTACAAACTTCCCGTGGCTCCCGGTCAAACTGCTCCAAACATGATAACTGATGTTCCTCTAAGACCAGAGAATAAAGGTCTTTGGGGTGATAATCGGTTTCGTCCTGATGAAGCAGTTCTCTTTATCGGTAAGACACCACCCGAAGTAAAATATTTTAGTTATCGAAGTTATTTATGTAATCGATATTTCCCAATAGAAGGAAAAGTAAGGAGGATCTTTGCCAGTCTGGGGGATACTCTTAGTAATTTTACGATAAATACCAGTGGTACTCCCGATGACCCCTTCGAAAAGGAAACGATTATTATCTCTACAGCGGATCGCGGTATTGATTCCCGGATTCGGGAAGTTCTTAAACAAACTGGATATTCTCCTGATATTATCAACACCGACATTATTCCTCATTCTTTGGTAAAAATGGGTTTAAAAGAGGAAGATGATACCTTCATCTTTATGCATCGGATTGCTCTCTTTGCCGATGAGGCAAAAGGAGAGCAATACTTACAAAGCAATCCAGGGATCGTTTGGAGGTTAACTCCGAAAACTTCTGTACTTACCGACCCCTTCCCTATTCCTCCACTTTTAGTTCGAGGAACAGGAGATACCAGTGAACTTGATTTAATGGGTGCAGTCGATGATCTTCGCCAGGCAATTATTGATAAATATTCCGATTACCAGTTTAATGATTTATCGACCTCGCTTTGGGTGCTGGAAGGTTATGATGCCATTCAACGTGGAGTAGATGTGCTTGGTGAAACTCGGGATGCTGTGTATTTAATAACTTCAAATTTTAGCTTAGCTGACAACCCGGATGATTTTGTCATTCTTTATGGTGTCAATCATGGTGTGACCGGAAAGGTTATTTATTCAAATATTGCCATTTATGGAGCTGAGTATCTCAATGGGGTAAATGCGGTAATTGATCAGAAATTAATAGGCACTGCTGAGGAGTATCTCCCCGCTCATCCAGAAGCAAAATATCTTTATGTCTGGAAAGTAGCTCGAAGAGCTAATGGTGATGAACAGTGTCTTGATGTACCTTGGGGGAAAGGAGCAGCCGGGGTTGAATTAGATCAAGAGATGTTTATAGGGTATCGAGCTTATATTGAAAAAGCCACTAAAGTCGGTCCCAATTGGTCAGAAATTTTGTATGATCGCGCAATTCATTTTACCAAATGATTTATAGACGTTCTTTTTTAATGATAATGTAAACTATTGCCCCCTCACCTTAACCTTCTCCCACGGAGGGTCGAGAGGAAAACCGAGAGAGAGCGTGAGGAGGATATAGAGTTGCGTTTGCTCAGTTATCCTGAGGTTTCACTTTTTGAAGCCGTGAGGATTTCATCTTTATTTATATTTCTTTATCCTTTTCTCAGGATAACCTGAAGTTACCCCTTGGTGGAATGAAACCCAGTATTGATGCGGGTTGTAGAGGTTGTTGTAGTAAGTAAGATATTAAAACTACTTCTTGACAAGGTTCCTAATGAACTTGATATAAAGTAGCTATGAAGTTAAGAGTAAGTTATGCTAAACGTCGCTATAAAGATAAAGTCTATGTGACACCATTACTGGTATATTCCTATAGAGGTGAAAAGGGGGTCCCTCGCAATAAAACAGTCTTTAATTTATCCATCCTTCCCCCTCAAGCTATTACTGCTTTAGAAAAAGCTCTCCGCTCTCCTTCTTCCTCTCTTTTTTCTCCTTCCGATATCCAATATCAGTTCTCTCTTCCCTGGGGTAATTTCTTAGCCGTAAAACATTTAATGAGAGAGTTAGGCATAGAAGCAGCTCTCCAGATCCTTCCTCCCTCTTCTCAAGAGATGCTACTTATGATGATAGTCAATCGAGTTACCGAAGCTAAACCTTTAAGTATGAGAGCTTTATGTGATTCTTGGTCTTTTACTCCTCTACCTCTTGTGACTGGTAATTCTCATTCTCCTAAACTGGACTACTGGTATGATACTCTCTCTACCCTTTACCATAACCAGGAAACCATAGAAACTCAAACTGTATGAGAAAAGAAGAGCCAGAAAAAAGGAAAGAATAAGCAAAGGAGAAGAAGGAAGAGAGGAGCAAAAAGAAGAAGAAGAGAAAACAGAAAAGGAAGAAAGAGAAGAAAAGAGAGTATTTCTATATGATATTACCTCAGTATACTTAGAAGGAAAACACTGCCCCTTAGCTTCCTTTGGCTACAATAGAGATGGTAAGAAAGGTAAGAAACAAATAGTGGTA
>JAGPEW010000005.1 GCA_018056825.1 Candidatus Sordicultor aquaticus | reverse complement strand
CTATAATCAGGGGATAAAAAGTGAAGTAAGTAGTATGTTAAGTGATTTTCATAAAGTTCAAGAGGAGATAAGGGCTGATCTAAAGGAGATGTCTGCTTCCTGGCAAGAGTTGACCTCTAGTCTGCAAGAAAAGAGAAGAGGGGTAAAGCCGGTTTCTACAGTTTCTGAAGGTAAAAAAACAAAAGAAGAAGTTCTAGAAAAAGTGGAGAAGATGGGGGAGGAAACCTCCGAGAAAGAGAAAGAGCAGGTATTAAATTTAATAAAATCTCATCCTGAGGGGATAAAGCTTGTGGAAATTGGTGCAGAAATAGGTAAAGATTGGAGATGGTATATAACCATAACTAAAGAGTTGGTAGAAGAAAACAAGATCAGGAAAGAAGATAATTTGTATTACCCTCTTTAGACAAAAATTGGCTTAGTCGTTAAATATTTATAGGCATAATATCCGGAAGGATTCCAGGACTCTCCCGAGTAAAGGGGAGAGAAGATATTTTACCAATATTGGCGAAAAAATAATAGAGGTGGTTAACGGTGAAAAATGAAAGTTTAAGAAACATTAAGACCTTTCGAGATATCAAAACCAGTAGGGAGAATAGAGAAGAACAAAAAATTAAAACTACTAATTCTTTATCTAAAACCGAGGAAGAATTAAAAGAAATGTACTCTTTGGTAGATGAAGAAGACTTGGCTAAGGCTTTAGAAAGAGAAAGACAAAGGTTTACTAAACAGGATTTGGCTATGCAGAGAAACAGGGAGAGACTTCTGGCTAGCCGAAGGAAATTAGCTATGATAGTGAATAAAAACCGAAAAATTATGGAATTAAGACGCAAACTTCAGAAGGAGCGCGAGAGAAGAGCAGACCCCCCTCCAATAGCTACAAAAGGTTCTAAGCTTTCCAATTTTAAAGAAGTGGATATTGAATATTAAACGGTGAGGTGATTTATGGTTATGGCAGCCGAAATAGCAACTGTATTAAAAGCTCGCGCCCTGCCTAATTTTGTGGAGACAAAGTTTACCAAAGAGGTAACGACGCGAACCTTAGGCTATATTAGAGCAGGCTTTCCGGTCCATTTTAGGGGACCAACGGGAACCGGAAAGACCACTCTAGCCCTACATATAGCCCATCTAATAAATCGACCAGTAATTATGATTCATGGAGATGACGAATTTACTACCTCTGATTTAGTGGGGGGAGAGCACGGTTATCGGACCAGGAGAGTAGTAGATAATTTTATTCATTCGGTGATGAAAGCGGAGGAAGATGTACAGAGGAGTTGGGTAGATAACCGTTTGACTGTAGCCGTAGAGTATGGCTTTACCCTTATCTATGATGAATTTACCCGTTCTCGTCCTGAAGCCAATAATATCCTTCTTTCTATTTTACAAGAAAAGATGATGGATTTACCAGTAGCGCGGGGACAGGAAAATTATTTAAAAGTTCATCCTAACTTTGTAGCCATTTTTACCAGCAATCCCGAAGAATATGCTGGGGTTCATAGAAGTCAGGATGCCTTGCGGGATAGGATGATTACTATAGATTTAGATTACTTTGACCGAGAGACTGAAATTGCTATTACTCAAGCTAAATCTGAATTATCTTATGCTGAGGCAGAAAAAATTGTAGATATCGTTAGGGAACTCCGCACTTATGAAGAATGTGAATTTAAACCCACTATTCGGGGTTGTATCATGATCGCTAAAAGTTTGGGAATTTTAGGTGGCGCAGTAAGTGCTAAGAATAAAATTTTTAGAGAAATTTGTCAGGATATTTTAGCTTCGGAGAGTAGCCGCTTAGGGAGTAGTCTTAGTCAAACTAAAGTAAAAAATATAGTAAAGGCTCTCATCAATAAATATTGCTAATTAAGGCCAATGCTTTGTTAATTTGGGAGGTAAATTCTATCCTGTTATGAAAAAAGAAGATTCCTTTTTAGAGATAACCTATCTAGATTTAAAAGAATATCAGGCTGGAAAAATAGGAGATAAGGAAAAGGAAGAAGAAAAATGGTTAGAAGAAGGAAGGGAAAGGCTTAGAGGGAAGAGGAAGGAACCAAAGAGGATAAACGTAGCTTCTTTAGGAGTCCTTACCCGTAAAATAATGGCTCAAGAATGGGCTAAAATAAAAGGAAGAAAATTATCCCCTATTTATATTCGAGCCTTAGAGGAGGAAATAAGGCAGCGAAGGGAGAAGATTTGATGATAGAGGAGGGTAAATATATTTACTGCATTATTGGGACTAACGAGGGAAGAAATTTTGGCCCCTTGGGCATTGGTGGGCGGGGAGATATTGTATCCACTATTGGTTATGAGGACCTTAGCGCCGTAATTAGCAACTTTCCTATGGATAAATATGTAATAAGTCGAGAGAATTTAATTGCTCATGAAAAGGTAGTGGAAGAGGTAATGAGAGATTATACTGTTCTTCCGATGAGATTTTGCACGGTGGCAAGTAGTGCCGAAGAGGTGCGCAGTCTTTTAAGAAGGAGATATTTAGAACTTAAAGGTTTATTAAGGGATCTGGATAATAAGATAGAGTTAGGAGTAAAGGCTTACTGGCAAGAGATGAAGTTTATTTTTCAAGAGATCGCGGAGGAAGATGAGAAAATAAAATCTTATAGAGAAAAAATAGCTAAAGGGTCAGGCCAGGAGAAGGATAATGACCAGGAAAATTATAAAGAGAAAGTAAAATTGGGTAAAATGGTTAAGAAGGCTTTAGAGGAAAAAAGGGAACAAGAGGGTCAAAAGATAGTAAATAGCTTAAAAAGAATTTCTTATGATTTTCATCTTAATAATACTTCTGGTGATGAGATGCTGATAAATGCAGTTTTTTTAGTAGATAGGACTCGGGAAAAAGAGTTTGACCAGCAGATAAGCGAATTAGATAAACAGTATGGGGAAAGGATAAGGTTTAAATATATCGGGCCAACACCACCATATAGTTTTGTTAATTTGAGTTTAAAATAAAATGAATAGATAGTCCACCATAAATATAAAGAAAGTAAATAAAGGGGTATTACAGATAAAAGGTAAAAGGCATCATGCGAGGGGGTGAGAAAAATGACAGAAAAAGAGGATAAGCAAGAAAAAGAAGGTATAGAATTTGATTTTAGTAAGGGGAAAGTGAGATTAGGAGGAATATTTAAAGGAATTGGTGATTTGATTAACTTAGTAGATAAGGTGAGTAAAGAAGGCGGGGAATTTAAAAAAGTTGGCGAGATTAAGGGGTTACCGGAAAAGGCTAAAGGGGTTTATGGTTTTAGCATAAGGACTCTGGTAGGGGATAAACCTATAATCGAGACTTTTGGTAATATCAAAGAAACACCTAAAGGTCCAGTAATAGAGGAAGTCAGGGAACCAATAGTCGATGTATTCGATGAAAAGGAGCATATTTTAGTAATTGCGGAACTACCGGGAATTGCTGAGGAGAATATTAAAATTAATCTGGAAGAAGATATTCTTAAATTAGCTGCCGAAAATAAGGATAGAAAATATGCTAAAGAAATATTGCTTCCTTCTAAGGTAAAGAAAGAGAGCATGGAGCCCTCTTACAAAAATGGGATATTAGAGATCAAACTGGAGAAGGCTTGAGTCAGGAGAAAAATTGAGGAGATTAATTTATATTCCCATCATTCACACGGAGCTAGAAATGGGGTTGGTGGCTACTCATTTAAGGGAAGAGTATGTCTTAAAATTTGGGGAAGAAAAATGGGAAGAACATCTTAAATTAGTAAATGAGCTCTGGCAGTGGATAAAGGATAAGATTGAAAGCCTACAATTGAATTATGAGAAGGTGAGAATATACCAGGATGGATTGCCTCTTTGTGGTAAAGAGTTAGAAATAGTCCAGAAGTTAGCCGAAAGAGGGAGCATAAATTATAAGATAATCTTAGAATTAATTAATAAAGGGGCTAAATTGGAAGGGACAGAGAGCAAAGATCTACTCCTTGAGGAGTATAACTATATTAAAGATATAGCCACCTCTTCGGATAAAAAGGAACAAAAAAAAGGAGGTAAGCAATTACTCATAAGAAGAGATAATTATATCGCCCAGAGAATAAATAAGACCTTAAGAGAAGGAGAGACTGGAATTTTATTTATAGGAAGTGAACACCGGGTAGATAAGTATTTATCCCGGGATATTAAGATTAGCTACTTAATTTATAATAAAAAATAGCGGAGAATAAAAAAAGTATGACTAAAGAAACCGAATTAACTCTAAAGATATCCGAAGCCAAACCCAAAGATGTAGGCAGGGCAATAGTTAGGATAGACCCCGCCGATTTTAAAAAAATAGGTGTGGAAATAGGGGATATAGTAGAGGTTTATGGCAAAAGAAGGACGGTAGCTAAAGTGATGCCAGCCTACCCCGAAGATAGAGGGAAAGCCATTATTCAGATGGATGGCTTATTAAGAGAAAATGCTCAGGCTGGATTAGATGAAAAAGTAAGCATTCAAAAGACTGAATACCGCTTAGCTGATAAAATAGTCCTCTCTCCTCTAGCCTTAATGAGATCGATGCGGGGTGGTGAGGATACTAAATATTTAGGCAGTCTGTTAGAAGGTCTACCCCTTGTCGCGGGGGACAGGATTAGAGCTAATCTCTTTGGGGCGCGCAGTTTTGACTTTATGGTAGTTTCTACTATTCCCCAGGGAGTAGTTTTGATTCATAGCGGGACGGTTATTGAGTTAAAAGGGGAGAAAGAGGCAAAAGGGAAAAGATTGAGGATATCTTATGAGGATATTGGCGGGTTGGACCGGGAAATACAGAGAGTTAGAGAGATGATTGAGCTACCTTTAAAATATCCCCAAATTTTTGAGAGATTGGGCATTGAACCCCCTAAAGGGGTTTTACTCTATGGGCCTCCAGGATGTGGAAAGACTTTGATGGCTCGGGCGGTGGCTCAGGAAACAGAGGCTTATTTTAGCCATATAAGTGGACCCGAGATTATGGGAAAGTTTTATGGAGAAAGTGAAGCTCGTTTAAGAAATGTATTTAAGGAAGCGGAAGCCAATGCCCCAGCTATAATCTTTATCGACGAGATTGATGCTATTGCCCCCAAGCGGGAAGAAATGGGGGGAGAAAAGCAGGTGGAAAAAAGAGTGGTGGCACAACTATTAGCTTTGATGGATGGATTAGAATCTCGAGGAGAAGTGATAGTCATTGGAGCTACCAATATTCCTAATGTTCTTGACCCTGCTCTCCGCCGACCAGGAAGGTTTGATCGGGAAATTTCTATCCGGGTCCCCGACCAAAAGGCTCGCTTAGAAATTCTTCATATTCATACCCGGGGAATGCCTTTAGCTAAAGATGTAGATTTAGAGAGGATAGCTCAGATTACTCATGGTTTTGTAGGGGCTGATTTAGAGGCTTTATGCCGAGAAGCAGCGATGAACGCCTTGCGAAGCATCTTACCCAATATTAATTTTGAATTAGAGGAAGTTCCTTATAAGTTACTTTTGGAATTAGAGGTAACTATGGAAAATTTTAGAGAGGCTTTAAAAGAGGTAGAGCCTTCAGCCATCAGGGAAGTTTTTGTGGAGGTTCCTAATGTAAAATGGGAGGATGTAGGCGGACTGGAGGAGATTAAACAAACCCTCATCGAGGCAGTAGAGTGGCCCTTAAAATATCCTGATTTATTTGACTATGCCCATACCAGGCCGCCTAAGGGGATTCTATTATCTGGACCTCCAGGGTGTGGAAAGACTTTAATAGCCAAAGCCTTAGCTAATGAAAGTGAAGTAAATTTTATAGCGGTGAAGGGACCAGAGCTTATGTCCAAATATATCGGAGAATCAGAAAAGGGGGTTAGAGAAGTATTTCTTAAAGCCAAGCAAGCGGCTCCTACTATTTTGTTTTTAGATGAGATTGATTCTTTAGTCCCCCAGCGGGGGATGAGTGGTGATTCTCAGGTAACCGAAAGGGTAATTAGCCAATTTTTGACTGAACTCGATGGGATTGAGGAGCTGAAGGGAGTAGTAGTCTTAGCCGCTACTAATAGAAAGGATTTGATAGACCCTTCTATCCTGAGAGCGGGGAGATTTGACGTGATTTTAGATTTACCCCTCCCCGATAAAAAGAGCCGAGAAAAGATTTTTCAGGTTCACCTGAAGAAGAAACCGCTGGAAGAAGTAAGCCCTGCTAGATTAGCCGAAGAAACAGAAGGTTTAAGCGGGGCGGATATAGAAGCTATCTGCCGGGAAGCCTCTATGGCAGCGATCAGGGAATTTATTAAAAAGAAGACGGAGGGAAAAGAAGGGAAAAGTGAGTGTGCTTCCCTTAAAATTTCCAGGAAACATTTTGCAGAGGCTATTGAGACCTTAAAGACCCGTTTAGAATAAAGCTATAAGGGGAGGAATAAATGCCAATAGGTAGATATATTTATGGTTTTATAGAGGAACCAGAGAGAAAAGAGTTTAATTTTTTGGGGATAGAAAAAAACAAAGTATACACGATCAATTATCAGGATTTAGCGGCAGTAGTAAGCGAGGCTGAAGTTAAAGAATATGATCCTACGCGAGCGAATATTTTAGCTCATACTCGGGTTCTGGAAGAGATTATGAGACAATACCTCCTTCTCCCTATGAGTTTTGGAACGGTCGCGGAAAATGAAGAGAAAATAATTGAGCTCCTCGAATTGAATTATCCCGAAATAAAAAAAGAAATGAAAAAACTCCAGGGCAAAGTAGAGGTAGGAGTAAAAGTTTTTTGGGAAAGGGAGGCAGTTATTAAAGAAATTGAAAGTAGGGGTAAGAACTTTCAGGAGTTAAGAAAAAAAATTGCTTCTTCCTCGGCAAAGGAGGCTCAAGAAACCCAGCTTAAGGTAGGTAAATTGGTGGAGTCCACGGTTACTGAATGGGAAAGAAAGTATGGCCAAAGAATTTATAACTCTCTTAAGGAGATAGCCTTTGACAGTCGTCTTAATAAACCTCTTAGTATTGAAATGCTCCTTAATTCTTCTTTTTTAGTAGATAAAGATAAAGAAAAAAATTTCGACCAAAGGGTAAATGAGTTAGCTCAAAAATATGAAGATAAATTAAAGTTTAAATATGTTGGTCCTGTTCCACCTTATAATTTTGTTAGTATAAAACTAAAAGGGACCTAAAGGGAGGATAGACTATGGCTTTTATTATTCGTAGTTTATTATCGACCCCCTTACAATTAGGGAAGCAAGTCCTGGAAGGGATTGTAAATGAAGTAGATAAAGAGCGATTGGTAACCGAGGAGGGGGTAAAGAAAAGGCTTAAGGAACTTCAATTACTCTTAGATGAAGGTAAGATAAGTGAAGCAGATTACGCTCAGTTGGAAGCAGATTTGGTGGAAAGGTTAAAGATTATTAGAAAAAAGGAGGAATAAAAGATGGCTTTAGAAGCTTCGCGGGATGATTCTTCTACTTTGGTGGATGTTATTGACCGTATCTTAGATAAGGGATTGGTTATCAATGCAGATATTACCGTATCGGTAGCGGGAGTGGAGCTCTTAGGGGTAAAGGTAAGGGCAGCCCTGGCCTCTTTTGAGACCGCGGCTAAATATGGTCTGGAATTTCCCAGTGGCACAAATTACGAAACTGCTGCCTGGCAAGAGGCTAAGGTAGCTAAGGAAGAGTGTCCCCAATGTGGTAAGCGGGTTTCTGCTGAAGAGTTGATGAATGAAGGTTGCCCCTGGTGTGGATGGATTAGTGCGAAGGCCAAAGCTGCCCAAAAAAAATTAATTTCGCCCCTGCCCTTGGAGGAAAATTAAGTAAATGGAACCGACTCGTAATACAGAAACTACCTTAGTAGACCTCTTAGACCGGATTCTAGATAAAGGTATAATGTTGGATACCGATCTGATTATTCATATAGCGGGGATTCCTCTGTTGGGGATTAAATTAAAGACTGCTTTGGCTGGGATGCAGACTATGTTAGATTATGGAATGTGGAAAGATTGGGATGAAGCACAAAGGATGGCGGCCCGAGATGAAATAAGGCGAAAGGGGAAGGATAATTTATTGCGAGAAGGTGAAGAAGTTATCATCAAGATGTTTGGTTCAGAGTGGCATTCTAAGGGGATATGGCATAATTGGAGACCAGGACATATTTATGTTACTAATCAAAGGGTCTTCTTGTATAGAAAAGAGCCTTCCGAGATACTTTTTGAGACAAGATATGAAGATATTAAAGGCTATGCTATGGAAAGGAAGGAGAATATCGCCAAAAAAAAGACAGACTATCTTTATCTCTTCCTTAAAAGTGGGGGAATAGAAAAACTTCACCCTACCGATGCTTCTACGGTAAAAAAGGCTATAGAGGAGAAAATGAAAGAGAAGGGACTTCCATTTGAAGAGATACCGGCACCAGTATTAGACGATAATGCCTCAAAATTCTTAGTGGAAAATGAGGAATTAGTGCGCAAGGAGAAGATGTGGTACTTAATGGAGCTTCCTGCCCCTGGTGGGACCAAGAGTAAGACCTGGAAAGCTGGCTATCTTTATCTTACTAACCAAAGACTCCTCTGGTGGTATGACTTTGATGGAAGTATTGCCTTAGAGGTAGAGCTAAAAGAAATAAAAGGGGTAAGAATAGAGAAGGCCAAAGAAGGTGGCGGGATATTAAAGGTAGAAGAAGAACTGGTGGTAAGACACGAAGGGAGAGAAGAGTATTTTTCAGGGAATAAAAAGGCAATGCAGGAATGGGAGCAGCTCTTATCTAAAAGTAAGGAAGGGGAAGAAGGGGAAAGGGAGACCTGCCCTCATTGTGGAAAAGAGAGCCCGGTTAAAGAACTTTTGGAGAGAGGATGTATTTACTGTGGGTGGGTAAGCCCGAGAGTAAAGAGAAAAATGAATAAAGTATGCTAAATGGTATTTCGAATATTGCCAGCGAGAGATTGAAGTAATTGAGCAGGAGATAAAGGATCTCCAAAGAAAGGAGAAGCGATGAGTGAAAAAAAAGAGAAGGGGAGATTTAGTGATTTAGGATTTTTGGGGATCGATCCCACTCTGGGAGTTGGTGATAAAGTATTAGATTATGTAAAAGAGGCTCAAGAAGAAGAAAAGAAAAAATTGGAAAAAAGTGAGTATTATGCCTTTTGTCCTCAATGTGGCAAAAAGCTGATAAAAAAGGACTTAATAGAAAAGGGATGCTTTGTCTGTGGTTGGAAAGGGACCGAAGAGGATATTGAGTTAGCTAAGGCCAAAAAAAGTTCTGGTCTTTCCGTCGGGTTGGAGGAAATTGATAAAAAGAGGGGATATTACCAGAAATGCCCAAAATGTGGGACCAAGTTAGTAACCGAACAGTTTGAGAAAAATGGTTGCTATAGGTGTGGATATAAAGAATGAAAGAGAAAAAAGATAAAGAGAGAAAAGGAATAGATGATAAAGAAAAAGAAGAGGGTATAAATAAATTAGCCGAGGTTTTAGACAAAAAGAGCAGAGATATATTGATCTTTCTCTATAGGAATAGATATGCTAATATCCAAGAATTGAGTAACTTAATAGGGGCAAAAAACCATAATGAAGTATTAAGCCGCTTAAAAGAGGTGATAAATCCTACCTCCCTGAAGATCTTAGGCCGACCCCTGGTAAAGTTTGAGGAGGCGAAGATCGATCCTCTGAGTGGAGAAAAGATCCTCTTCTCCTGGTGGCTAACTGAGGATATCCCGGTTATCAGAAAAGGAGGAGTAGACCTCTTTGAGGAGGAGGATAGTTTAGTGATTTTGGCTGACCTGGGCAGTATTAAACTATCCCAGCCTCTAAGGATAGTGAAGAAATCTTATAAAAATGGTATTTTGGAAATTGTCTTAAAGAAGGAGAAAAAAGATGTCTACCCTTGATGTTGATGAAGATAATCTGAAACACGGTTTATTAGGTCTGGTAATGGCTTTAGTGGAAATAATTAGAGATGCTTTGAGGATTCAGGGTTTTAAAAGAATGGAAAGCGGAGTTTTAACTGAAGAGGAAGTGGAAAGATTGGGAGAAGCTTTAATGGATTTAGATATAGCCATTGAAGAGATAAAAGAGGAACAAGGGATTACCGATTCGGTGCAAGCAGTAAGGGATGGTTTGGATGAGATAGTAGATGATGTAGTAGATAGGATAGTAAATCCGGAGAGATGGAAAGAGGAAGCTGAGGAGCAAGGTATTTGAGGAGACTTTAACGAAGACGGGGGTTGTACAAATGGAATGTACCTATATAGCTTTAGCTTTAGCGTTAAATAGTATGGGGGAAGAGATAAATGAGTTAAATATTAAAAAGATGCTGGCGGTAATGAACCAGGAACCTGATGAGGCAGAGCTTCACGCTTTGATGACCTTAATAGCTGCCTTACAAAGGGGAGAGATTAAGAAGGAAGCCGAACAAAAAGAAGACCAATCTTCTTTGACTCGAAGATTAGAAAAAATAGAGGCTAAAGTTTTAAATTTAGAGAAGTCTCTGGAAGAACTCCAAAAACTCACCTCCCCCGAAGAGTTAGACAAAAGTGAGATTAAAGAGAAAGAAGAACCAGCGGTTCAATCTGAGAAAAAAACTTCTCCCTCTGCCGAGTCAGTAAAAAGTGAAAGTAAAGAGAGGAAAACAGTTAGTTCAGCTAAATTGAGGGAAGCAGAGCCGGTAATTTCCAGGGGAGCTGAAGGGAGATACCTTTATGGTATAGCCAATAGGGGAGAAACAATAAGCTTAGGGAAAATAGGGATAGAGGGTAGTGAAGTTTATACTATCCCTTATAAAGGTATATGTGCTATTGTTCATAACTGTCCTCTGGAGCCCTATGCCTCCGAGGATAATGAGAAGGTAAAGGAGTGGGTAAAGAGCCATCAAAGAGTCCTCGATGTAGCCAAAGAGAGATTTGATACCATCCTTCCGCTGGGCTTTGATACCATAATTCAGCCTAAAGATAATGCTGATTCCACCAAGGTAGTAAAGGATTGGCTAAAAGAAGATTACGAAAGTTATCAGACAATTATAAAGAAGATTAAAGGAAAAGAGGAATATGGAATACAGATCTCCTACGATCCTCAAGTAATAAGTGAACAAATTTCAAAACAAAGTGAGGAGATTAGAAAAATAAAAGAGGAAATGGCCTCCAAATCTCCAGGAATGGCTTATATGTATAAGCAAAAGCTGGAGAATATCGCAAAACAAGAGATGGATAAGCTGGCGGATAAATATTTTGAGGAATTTTATGGAAGAATAAAAAAATGTGTGGAAGAAATTAAGGTGGAAAAGACCAAGAAGGTGGATAAGAACAAGGTAATGATGATGAATCTATCTTGTTTGGTGCCTAAAGAGAAGGTTGAGGAGTTGGGAAATGAGCTGGAAATAATTAATAATATGGAAGGGCTATCCGTTCATTTCTCAGGGCCCTGGCCCCCTTATAGCTTTGTGGATAAACCTACTACCTCGGCAGAAGAAAGTAAAGGAAGTAAAGGTAAATAATTAAACTTCCTAGGGGAGGGATAAAATGGAAGATCAAGACCAGAAAGAAAAGCTAAAAGAACTAGAAGAGAAATTTAAAAAGTTGGAAGCCAAAGACAAAGAAGAGGAAGCAGAAGGAGTAGCGGGTAGTGTCGTCCGCGGACTGGGGAAGTTTATTCCAGGCTTGGGAGATATTACCAAAGAATTAGAAAAATCAGAAGCCTTTAAGGAAAGACTAAGGGTGATTAATAAAGAGGTAGACCGACAGTTAAAAGTAACTCCTTTAAAAAAAATAGACTCCAAGGAAGGGAGAAGGACAATTATTCCTCCTCGAACTACGGTGGGGAATCCTAGACCTTCTTCAAAGACGAAAAACTCAGCTTTAAAACAGCAAAAAGAGGTAATGATAGATATCTTCGATGAAGGGGATTACCTAAAGATAATTGCTGAATTACCGGGGGTAGCCGAGCAAGATATTAAAACTGAGGTAAAAGGTAATGTCCTCACTATCTCTGCTCAGGGTAACTTGCGAGAATATTATAAAGAGGTAAATTTACCCTACCCGGTTAAACAGGAGTTATATTTAAGCTATAAAAATGGTATATTACAAATTAAAGCTATAAAAGCATAATCAAACATAATTAGAATTTCCAACCAAAAAAGAAGGGGGGAGCGGTACCCGAATGAAGGCAAACGAGGCAATTGAACGTGCAGTAAAAGAATTAATGGAACTTTCTAAACTAAAACCCTCAGGAGTTACGGGAGTATTTAAAGATGAAAAGGGTTGGCATGTTACTATTGAAATGGTGGAAAAAAAATCTATTCCTGATGCTATGGATCTCTTAGGAAATTATGAGGTTATTTTAAATGAAGATGGCGAGCTCATTAGCTACGAAAGAAAGGGCTTGCGTAAACGCAGTGACACTGGAGAAGAAGGATAAAGGGAAGACGGATAAAGAAAGGCTAACAAAATAATATTTGAAATACAAAGGTATAAAAAAGAAAGGAAGAGGAAAATGGAGGGAAAAAGCGGGGCATTTCAATGCCCTAAATGTAAAGCAACCATAGCCAGTAGTGGGGACGATTATTGCCGAGAGTGTGGTGAACCGCTGACTATAGCCTGTTCCCACTGTGGCTTCATCTGGAGATTTTGGCAAAACTATAAATTTTGTCCTAAGTGTGGGGCAAAAGCGGAGAAGATAGGAGTAAAACCGGCAAGACGAGGCCTCCAAGATGGTTCAATTTTTAAAAGATAATAAATAGAGGGGTTTTGCTTTAGTTTTAGTTATCAAGGATATTTTCGGTAGGCGGTATTACCTTACCTAAAATAGTCAAGAGGTATTTACTTCTTTTACCACAGTTAGTAAGTGTCCCATTGTTCTCTCTTTTCTTAATTGCTAATCAAGGAACTGGAAAATCTCCTAAAAAACCTGCTGACCTACCATTATCGTTAATTTAAAGACTAATAGCTTTAGGTACTGGAATTTTAGCTTGCCTTCTGATCTAGTTATCTATAGAGAAGGTTTCTTCTTTTTCTTTAATTTATTTCTTGAGGTAAGTATATCTTTCACCCTTTTCACGAGGACAAGTTTTATTAACTCATTGGCAAGTTAATTCCTGAAAATACCTACCAAAATCTTGTATTATCTAAATGACATAATTATAGTATAGTATATAATAAAATAAAAAGTAAAAATAGTAAAAAATTTATTATTTTAAAAAAGGAGGGGGATGTTCCATTAAAAAAATAATTATTGGGGTTATGGGTGGTGCTCAATTTATAAATCCAGAAGATGAAGAATATGCCTATCAAATTGGAGCCATGATTGCCCAGGAAGGGTGGATTCTGTTAAATGGAGGTCGAGCCTCCGGTATCATGGAAGCTTCAGCAAGAGGGGCTAAAGATTATGGTGGCATGACCATAGGTATTTTACCAACTGATGAACCTCATTGGGCGTCACAGTATATAGATATTCCTATAGTTACTGGTATGGGGATAGCTAGAAATGTAATTAATATCTTAAGTAGCGATATAATTGTAGCTTTACCGGGTAGGGCTGGAACTATTTCTGAAATTGCCCTGGCCTTAAACTATGGTAAGGAAGTAATATTATTTAGATTTGATGCTGGTAACTGGCTTAAACCATACCAGGAAGAAGGTAAAGTTCATTTTATTGATGAAGTAGCATATTTAAGGTCATTTCTAAAAGAAAAACTTAATTCTGTTTATCGTTCTTAAAAAAGAGGGATTTTATGACCAAAATATTAGTACGAGCAGATGGCTCTTGCATTCCTAATCCAGGTAATATGGCTATTGGGGTAGTTATTTACCGAGATGGTGAATTATGGAAAAAGATTAATGAGATTATGGGCACCGGAACAAACAATATTGCTGAATATCAGGCAGTTATTAGAGGCTTGGAAGAAATTAAGAATCTGCCAGCTGATCTAGTTGAATTTTATTGTGATAGCCAATTAATAGTTAAACAACTAAATGGACAATTTAAAGTAAAGAATAAGCAATTAATTCCTCTTTACCAAAGAATACAGGAATTATTAGAGGAGATTAAAGCCCCGGTTTTTTTTATCTGGAATAGAA
>JAGPEW010000176.1 GCA_018056825.1 Candidatus Sordicultor aquaticus | reverse complement strand
CTTATGGGTTGAGGAATGTAGAGGTATACTGGAGAAAGATGTTACTGGGATTCATACCATCAAGAGAATATTTCCACACATATTGACAGAGAGCCCTCGTGGGGTTGACAAATAGAGAGGGAAAGTATACAATTTAGCTCACTTTAATATAAATAAAGACCGGGAACAGGATTAGTAACCAGGGTAAAGATTAGAGAGAGCCTGGGTAGGTGGGAGCTGGGTATCTGGAACTTGGTGAAATGGCCTGGGAGTTGAAGCTGTGAAATTAAGTAGTAGCTTACGGGTAGTCTCCGTTAAAAAGATTGTGCTATTTCGATATAAAAGAGGTTGGCTTGGCCCAGCGAAATAGGGTGGTACCACGAGATTAACCCCTCGTCCCTTGACGAGGGGTTTTTTGTTACATAAGAAAGAAATAACAGGAGGTGAAAAAATGGGGGAAAAACTCCGAACTTATGAAGAAATTAATGAAAAAATTAAAAAAGGTAAAGCGGTAGTGGTTACTGCCGAAGAAGTAATTGACTTAGTAGAAGAAAAAGGTGTGGAAAAAGTTGCTCGAGAAGTAGATGTAGTGACTACTGGTACTTTTGGAGTAATGTGTTCTTCAGGAGCTTTCTTTAATATTGGACACACCAAACCCCGGATGAAAGTCAGTGAAGCTTATCTCAACGGAGTGATGGCTTATTGTGGTTTAGCTGCTGTAGACTTCTATATTGGAGCGGCACAGGTGGCTCAGGACGACCCCCTCAATAAAATCCATCCCGGAGAATTTAAATATGGTGGAGGGCATGTGATTCAGGATTTGGTGGCAGGGAAAGATGTGCTTCTTGAAGCCTATGGTTATGGAACAGATTGTTATCCTCGGCGAAAGTTAGTAACCTGGATTAACCTGAAAGATTTGAACGAAGCTTACCTTTTTAATCCTCGTAATGCCTATCAAAATTATAATGTGGCAGTAAACCTCTCTTCTAAAACCATTTATACCTACATGGGGGTTTTGCTTCCTAAATTAGGTAATGCTAATTATTCTTCCGCTGGGCAACTTTCTCCTCTACTTAATGATCCTCTTTATCGAGTTATTGGAGTAGGAACTCGGATTTTTCTAGGAGGAGGAGTAGGATATGTAGCCTGGCAGGGGACGCAGCATAACCCGGGAGTAGAAAGAAACGAGAGAGGCATCCCCAAAGAAGGAGCAGGAACCCTAGCAGTAATGGGTGATTTAAAAGGGATGGATGCTAACTGGTTGTGGGGAGTAAGTATAAGAGGATATGGTTGCTCTATGGCCGTGGGTTTGGGAGTTCCTATTCCCATCTTAGATGAAGAAACCCTTTATTACTGCGCGGTAAAAGATGAAGATATTTTAGCTCCCATTATAGATTATAGTAATGCTTATCCTAATGGGACAGGAGAGGTATTGGGTTATGTTAGCTATGCTCAGTTGCGTCAGGGAAAGATAAATATAGAAGGGAAGGAAGTTCCTACTGCTTCTTTATCCAGTTATTCCCGAGCTCGGGAAATAGCTTTAACTCTAAAAGATTGGATCAAAAAAGGCAATTTTACCTTAACCCAACCGGTTTTGTCTCTTCCTGGCAAAGAAGAAGGTGCTCGTTTTCACAATCTTCCTGAAAGACCAGTGAATAATGGAAGAGTGGGGAGGTGAAGATATGAACTCTTCTCAAAAAGTAGTTTTAAGATTTCCCAGTGAATTAGTAGATCGGCCTCTGGTATGTGAGTTAGCTCTGCAATTCGGGTTAAGTTTTAACATTATGCGTGCTTCTATTTCTCCTCACCGCGAGGGACTTATGGTAATAGAAATATTGGGAGAGAGAAAAAAACAAGAAGAAGGACTACAGTTTTTGAGGGAAAATGGCTTAGAAGTTGAATCTCTCAGTCAGGATATAAAGATGATAACAGAGCGGTGTATCCACTGTGGCGCTTGTGTAGGGGTTTGCCCTACTGAGGCCTTGTATGTGGAAAAGCCCTCCTATTTAGTAAAATATGACGAAACTCAATGTATTGCTTGCGAAATGTGCGTTTTGGCTTGTCCTACTCATGCTATGGAGGCTCTCTTGTGAGGGAGTATGTAGAAAGATGGTATCGTAAATATACGAGGGCACTAGATTTAGTGCCCTTTTCTGTCCAGATAAAAGAGAGCGATCTTTTCATTTTGGCCGAAAAAGATTTGAAAGATTTAGCTTATAAGAGATTAGAGAAAGAGAGAAACAACTTAGAAGCCTATCTCCACTACGACCCCAATTTTAGGCATTCTTTAGTTCCGGTTACCGTTCCTCCCTTTGCTCCTCCTATATGCCAAATGATGGCCGAAGCAGCAAAAAAAGCCGGGGTAGGCCCTATGGCTTCTGTTGCTGGAGCAATAAATGAAATGGTAGGCGAGGAACTTCTCCGGGAGAGTGGGGAGCTAATCATTGAAAATGGGGGAGATTTGTTGGTTTTTTCTCGGGAGGCTCGAGTGGTGGCAGTGTATGCTGGAGAAGAATCTCCCTTTAGTTTCCGGATAGGCATTAAACTGCCTCCGGACCAAAAATGGGGAGTGGCTACCTCTTCAGGGACAGTTGGTCCCTCTTTAAGCTTTGGGAAGGCAGATGCCGTGGTGGTGGTGGCCGAATCATCGGCTGTAGCCGATGCCTGGGCAACGAGTTTAGCCAACCGAGTGCGAGAAAAAGAGGATATAAAGAAAGCATTAGAATTTTCTCGGCAAGTTACTGATATTCAGGGGATTTTGATTATTTTAGGAAAGTTTTTAGGAGTGGAGGGTAATATCCAGGTAGAAAAACTCTAAATTTTTGTGGTAAAATTTGAAAAAGTGTCTTCCGGGGTGAGAAAAATGGTATTAGTAATTATCATTGTTTTGGCATTTCTGGCTGTTTATGTTGCAGGGATAGATACAGTAAAATCCATTCCTTCTGAAGTATACCAATTATTTCATCAAGCTTTTTCTCTTATCCGGGAGCAAAAATATCCTGAAGCCTTAGAGATTTATAATGCCATTATAAATTTATTGCCTCATCATCCTGTCGCTTATGCTCAGCGAGGCAATGTTTACTACTATTTAGGAGATATAGATAAAGCCATTGATGACTATTCTAAAGCCATTGAGCTGGAGTCTGATTTCGCCGAAGCTTATAACAATC
>JAGPEW010000175.1 GCA_018056825.1 Candidatus Sordicultor aquaticus | reverse complement strand
CTTATCTTAGTATAAATTACCTGTATCAATATTTTTGGGAGTCAGAGAATAATGTTCCCGGGGGAACATTATTAGTGGATATAACTAACGAAAGTCAAGAGTCAATCCCTGCAAGCCATTTTATTATTTCTGGAAAAGAATTTGTGTTTGATTTGAAACCCTACGAGACTAAACGACTGGCTGTTGGTGAACTCCCCGTTATTCAGGGAGAAAAAATATTGCAATATGATCCCTCTTATTATGGCGATAGCGATGTCCACTTCCTGTGGTCTCTCCTTATCCCTCAAAGTCTCCTTTTCCCTGCTAAAGCAGAATGCTTTGAAGGGTCTACATCAGGGGTTGTATTTTTGGGAGAGAGCTATATCTCAGGAGAATCTCCTAAACTGGAAATAGAAGTGGGCAAAAGTAATGACATTACCGTAGAAGAAAAAATAGAAAAGCAGGAGAAATTAAATCAAATCTATAATCGAGATGGCGAAGAGGTGCTTTATGATACTCGGGAGAAAAAATCCTACCAGATAGCTAACCGTTCTCCGGAAAAGAAGAAAATAGAAGTTTTTGTCCCTCTCCAAGGGAGCTATGAATTGATTGCTCATTCAGTTCCTTTAAACCGAGTGGAGAGTAACCAAATTTCATTTGTTCTTGAGCTTGAACCCCAGCAAGAAACCGAGGTCGTTTTAGAGGTAGCTGGTAGACATTTAACTTCGGGGTTTGCTTTTAGAGATTAGGCTTGAGTTTTAGCCCCTCTTCCTTTCACTTCTATTACCGAATTTTCTGAGCCGTATTCATTGGGAACTCGGGAAGTGGAAGGGTCGGTATACCATTCTCCGTCCACAAGATAACGGTATTCATATCGTCCGCAAGGAAGAGTAATGGTAATGCTCCAGTGTCCTTTCTGAGTTTTGCGCAGGGGATGAGACTGAGTGTCCCAATCGTTAAAGGTTCCAGCTATAAAAACAGTCTGAGCTTGTGGATAATCAAGTTTAAAAGTAACTCTGGGCATTTTATCTTCCTCCTTGGCTTAGGTGATTATAATTAATAAAAGTTCTAGTGTTACTAAGCTAAAACTACCCCTTACTACTTTTCTTTAAATAATAGAACCCATTGGTCCAATAAGTATTCCAAAACAATGAATATAAAGAGAAAACTCCTCTTATTACAATAATTTCTATGAGCTTTTGAAGAGCGATGATTCACCAGGGGTTAACGTCCGGGGGTAGCTGGGGTTTAACGAGGAGGGTTTTTTCTCTTCGGTAAGTTACCTTTCCTATTTGAGCGGGGAGAGGGCGAACATATTTTACCTGGGTTAAGATGACTTCTGCTTTAGATTCCCCTCGAGAAGAAGAGAAATAAGCAGCTACTTGAGCGGCTTTTTGTATTTCTTCCTCCTCTTTTTCTCTATTTTTTATTTTCAGAATCACGTGAGAGCCTGGTAAATCTCTCACGTGAAGCCAGTAATCCTGAGGAGAAGCGATTTTAGTGACTAAAAAATGGTTGCTCTTTGCATTTTTCCCTACCCATATTTCACTCCCCTGAGAAGTTTTAAATCTTAAAGCTGGTGGGGAAGAGGGAGAAGCCTTATTCTCTTGTGGAGAAGGCTTCTCTTCAAAAATTTTTTCTACTTTATTTTCTTTTTCTTCTAATTCCTTCCACCTTTCCTTTAATTTTAGATTTCTCTCTCGGCTTTTACGATAAAGGCGAAAATAATTTTGCATATTTTGGTTCAAAGAAAGACGAGGGTTGAGGGGGATGAAGATATCTTGGGGAGGGGAAGAAAAAATATTCTTTACCACTATTCCCTGTTCATCCCTACTTATTACTTCTAAACTGGGGAGAACTTTCAAGAGCTCTCCTTTTATTTTTAACTCTTCTATCTCCTCCTCGTTTTTCATCAGGCTTTCAATCTTTTCTCTCTCTTTTTTTAAGAAATCTAGCTCTTCTTTTAGTCTCCTCTCCTTTATTTTTTGTTGCGTAAGCTCTTCTTGCCTTTCCCACCAGGAAAAATGAAAGCATTCTACTGCCTGATTAAAAGAAGGAAACTCTCGATAGGCGAGAGAAGAGTAAAGAGCAGCTGAGCCCCAAAATATTCCTTGAGGTTCTCCAGAAGGAGAAAAAAATACTCTTACTTTATAATCTTTTGATAAAAGAGGAGAGACAATTTCCCTCATTGCTTCCTGAACACTTTTTCCTTCCCCCTTTTTTTCTACTATTACTTGGCTTAAAAAAGGGCCAATACCATCTATTTGGCGGATGAGCTTACTTTGCAGCTCTTCTGGGGGAGAGGAAAAAGGTGAATCTTTTTCCTCTCTTTGAAGGAAGAGAAGGGGGTCAATTTTATCTTTCTGAGGGGGTAGGGAATATTTTTCTCCTGGTAGTAAGGCTCTAAATCGGTTTTGGTCTTTATCAATCCTACGATAAACTCCTAAAATATGAAGAGGCTCATTTTGGTCAGTTAGAATGGCATTAGTGTTTCTTCCGGTTAGCTCTATAAATAAGTAAACATTGCCTTCTTCGAAAAGATGAGGATTTTTAATTTCTATTTTTATTACCCTATCCCAACCCACTTGGGCAAGAGAAATAATTTTTCCTCCTACTAAATATTTGTTCAAAAGTTGTTGCCAGTTATTGGGTTTTTCCTTTATTGCCTCGGAGCGGGAAGTGGTGAAGATAAAATTTTCCTGGGGATGAAGGGAAATAACCAGAGATTTTCCTCCTTGAGGAGAATAAATTTCTAACCAGGTTTCTTTCCTGGCCGTAGTGAAAACTTTTTGAATTCGTGCCCCTGTGACTTCTTTTTCTATTTCTTCTATCAGGAAATGCAGAGCTAAGCCTTCTAAGATTTTCATTATAGTTAACCGCAAAACTCATTATAATTGACCATCATTGTGAGCCTTATCTGATACCTAATAATAAACTATAAGGGGGTAACCCCCCTTATAATCCCCTTCCAAAAATTGAAAGAAAAACAGAAAAGCAAAAACAGAAAACACTGAGAAAAAATCCCTCAGTGGGGTAAACCCCCTATAACCCCCAAAAGACAAAGAGCAAAGAAACAAAAAAGACAAAAACATAAAGACTACCGGAGAATTTATAGTATCCCTCACTGTCTACGACGTAAGATAAAGGCACAATAGATGATAAAGACTAAAAACTATAA